>DATAMU010000897.1:0-4753 GCA_036266605.1 Candidatus Acidiferrum sp.
CTTCACGCCAACGATGCTGGGCGAACGTGTGAATGCGCTGCTCGTGAAGAGCTTCGATGACGTTTTCGACGCGACGTTCACAGCCCGCCTCGAAGAAGAGCTCGACGAAATTGAAGAAGGCAAGCTGCCCTGGCGCGATGCGGTGCGCGAATTCTGGGAAAAATTTGTCGTCGACCTGTCGAAGGCCGACGAGGAGATGATTTCGTACAAGGCCGGGATACCGACCGGGAAGAAATGCGAGAAGTGCGGCGAGGGCGAGTTGCTCGAACGCATCAGCCGGCACGGATTCTTCCTCGGCTGCTCGCGCTATCCCGATTGTGACTTCATTCAGGACATGGCGCCGGAATTGAACGACGACGCCGAGAGCAAGACGGAATATTGCGAGAACTGCGGCAAGGAAATGCTGATGAAGCGCGGCCGTTTCGGCGCGTTCCTGGCGTGCAGCGGCTATCCCGACTGCAAGACGACGCGGAGGCTGGTGGAAGGCACGCGGATCGCTTTGCAACCGGACGAACCGTTGGAAGAGAAATGCCAGCTTTGCAGCAATCATCTGATCAAGAAGCATGGCCGGTTTGGGACGTTTATCGGCTGCTCGGGCTACCCGAAGTGCAAGTACACCCGGCCGATCACCATGGGGATCAAGTGCCCCAAGTGCAATGACGGCGAGTTTGTGAAGCGCGGCAGCATGGGCAAGGGCGGCCGGGGCCGGCCACGCGTGTTCTACGGCTGCTCGCGGTACCCGGATTGCGACTTTACTACGCCAAACATGCCGATTGCCGAGCCGTGCCCGAAGTGCGGGGCGCCGTTTATCGTGGAGAAGAAGTCGAAGATCGGCACGGTGCACACGTGCATCAAGGAAGGGTGCGATTGGGAGCAGTTGGCGCCCGAACCGCAGCGTGAACAACCGGCCGCTGTTGCGCCACCTGCGGAAGAGCCGACACCCGTCGGTGCCAAGCCGTAGCTACCCGGTTCCAAAGTTCAACTTGGGCTCAATCCCGCCGAACCCCGGCGGGATTTGCTTTTGGCCCCGGTTGGTATCCCGAACAAGTCACAACGAATCCTTCGGCGTGCATGGCTGCTCGCTATAGTAAGTTCAAGCGAGCACACAGATCGCAGGTAACGCATTTTTCAGTCGCGTCTGTGTTGAGCCGCGCACGGCAGAACACCGTGTTCGATTCCGGGGCCTCTCATGAAGCAGTCGGCCGAAAAATATCTTCAATATTTGAGCTCGGTCAGGAATTCTTCGCCGCACACAATCCTGAATTACGGCAAGGATCTCAGCCAATTCCTCGAATATCTTTCGCCGCCGGGCGCGCAGCCTCCGGCGCTGAAAGACATAACGCACAATATTATTCGCGAATTTGTGGCGCATCTGCACGACCAGGGACTCGAGAAAAGCTCGATTGCGCGAAAACTAGCGGCGCTGCGATCGTTTTTCAAATATTGCGTGCGCGAAGGACTGCTCGCGGAGAATCCGGCGCGACTTGTACCCACGCCGAAGTTGCCGAAGCGCATTCCGTCGGTATTATCCGCCGAAGAAATGAATGGCTTTTTGAATGGGCTGGCGGAGATGGGGCCTACAGCGCAGGCCGCGGGTGGAACACCGCGTCCAATGGTTGATCCGAGCAGGTATCCACAAATTGCCGACGATTCGCCAAAACGTTCGGGCCGCAAGAGCGATCGTATGTACGTGCGGCGCGATCGCGCATTGCTCGAATTGCTATACGCAGCGGGGCTGCGCGTCAGCGAACTCACAGGACTCAACCTTATCGACATCGATCAAAAAGAGCGCGTGTTGCGCGTGCGCGGCAAGGGCAACAAGGAACGCATCGTTCCCTACGGCACGAAGGCGCAGGAAGCGCTCGACAATTACTGGAGCTTGCGAGAGGAATTGCTGACGCAGAAATCCTCCGCACGAGGACGAAGGCAGGGACCGCCGCATACGCAGGCTGTGTTTCTGAACTACGCAGGACGACGGCTGACGCAGCGTTCCGTCGGACGGCTCGTTAAGAAATATGTCCGGCTGGCGAATATCGATTGGGATCTTCACCCACATTCGCTGCGGCATGCGTTTGCGACGCATCTGCTTGCCGATGGAGCCGATCTTCGCGCCATTCAGGAATTGCTGGGACATCAGTCGCTCTCGACCACGCAGAAATACACGCACGCGTCGATCCGGCAATTGATGGATATTTACGACAAGGCGCATCCTCACGCGTAGACCGTTAAGCTGTCAGACATCGTTGTGAAGTAGCATCCCGCGGCTGTTGATTCCCGTTTTGGAACGGTTAGGGGTATACCCCCCATGTTTTGTGAAAGAGTGTGCAAGTTATTTATTTTGAGCCGCTTACGAAAATACAAAATTTGGGAGTGCGCAAGTTGCTGAAATTAAACGGACTACCGCGCTGCTTATATTTCGCTATTCATTCGCTTTGAAGGATTGCGGAGCAGGCAGAGTATTTACTGGAAGGGATTATACCGCGAAGGTAACGGTTTGTCAAGGGCATCTGTGACGAGTTCAGGTTGACGGGTGAACGATTGCGGGTTTCCGCACGGAGTAGGAAAAAGAGGATCGAGGAACGGTTGAGACCTGGGCAAGCTGGGGCGCAGCGGGCTGCGCCCCTACGAAGAAATGGCATGGCGATCCTCACACGCCACGAGAAGTTGGATGAAAAATAAGACGGCCGGCAGATTGATCTGCCGGCCGTTTCATTTGTGTGACTTGCAACCTGTCAGCGATTCTTAGTGGTGTCCGCCACCGCCATGGAATCCGCCACCACCACCGCCGTGGAACCCGCCGACCGCTCCGCCGTGGAAGCTGCCACCGGTGTTGCCGCGAAATCCGCCGGCGTTGCCATGAAATCCACCACCGACGAAGCCGCGGGAGTTACCGAATGTGCTGCGGCCGTAGACTCCGCGTCCACCGTAAACCGGCCGACCGTAGTAGCGTCCGCCGCCGTAATAGCCGCGTCCGCCGTAGTAGCCGTGTCCGCCCCAATAGCCCCGGCCATAATAGCCGTAGCCGCGTCCGTAGTAACCGCGGCCGTAGTAGCCGCCACGGAACCAAGGACCAGCGCCAATGAAGACGCCGCCGACGAACCAATCCGGGCCGTAATAGCCATAGGGCGCGCAATCGTAAGGAGCATAACCGTAATAGCCATAAGTGCAGACCGGTGCCGGGCCGTACCCGTATCCATAACCGTATCCGGCGTAAGCCGGAACACCCACTCCGACGCCGATCGCCACCCGTTGCGCGTTCGCATTGCCCGCGCCGAGCAGAGAAACCGCCAAAAGCAAAGTCGCTACACCAGCAAACCTGAGGTATTTCATAGCAGGACCCCCTTTCGAGTCCCAACTACATCCGTCAAATCAACATCTTGCGGGGTCGGGCTTATGTTAACTCCCAGCCTCATTCAATTAAACTCCAAAAAGGGCTAAAAGTTGCGCTGCCCAGAAGCCCCACACGCTATTAGATTTACGGACGGAGATTCGGTTGCGGCCACTTTTGATTGACGATTTTGGCAGTTCACCCCTATAATCGGGGTTTGGCTGATGCCTTGGAGGAACGATGTTTGCCGTCATTAAGACCGGGGGAAAGCAATACCGCGTTGCGCCCGGTGACACGATTCGGATTGAGCGGGTTAAGGGCGATGTGGGCGAGAAGGTCACCTTCGGCTCCGTCCTCGCGGTGCACAACGACGACAAGAAGCTTGTCTCGGGCAGCGATGCCAGCAAAGCGACCGTAACCGGGAAGATCATCTCTCACGGCCGAAATAAAAAGGTCACCGTCCTGAAGTTCAAGAAGACCAACCAGTACAAGATTTCGCGCGGCCATCGCCAGAACTACACGGCGGTGCAGGTCAGCGACATCAAGCTGTAAGTCTCGATTTCAAATCTTTCAATCGACTCAAATCGTAGAGAGCAGAAGGAAGCGTCATGGCACATAAGAAGGGCGGCGGTTCGTCAACAAACGGCCGCGATTCACACGGACAGCGGCTTGGAGTGAAGCGGTTCGGCGGGCAACTGGTGAACGCGGGGACGATTTTGGTTCGGCAGCGCGGCACGAAACATCAGGCGGGCGTGAACGTCGGTCAGGGCAAGGACGACACGCTATTCGCGTTGGTCACCGGGATCGTGAAGTTCGAGGATAAGGGACGGCACGGGCGCTTTATCAGCGTTCATCCGGCGGAGAAGGCTGCGCCGGCTCACGCGGCCGCGAACTAAGTTCGAATTTTGCTGAGGCGGTTCGGCGTGTGCCGAGCCGCCTTTTTGTTTTTGTGGGTGCGATTGCGATGTCGCCGTTCGACGGGAAGACGGCTGCAAGAAAAGAGGGAAAGGGCAGAACGAGTTGCGGATTAGGCCTGGGCAAGCTAGGGCGCAGCAGGGCTGCGCCCCTACACGAACTTGCTTGAGCATCGGGAAGCAGTTGTGGCACATCTGATGGTTGGAGAGCCGGAGTAGTCGGAGGCTGGCGTTGTTTGTTGATGAAGCAAAAATCTATGTGAAGGCTGGGAACGGCGGCAACGGCTGCGTTGCGTTCCGGCGCGAGAAGTACGTGCCGCGAGGCGGTCCGTCGGGCGGAGACGGCGGCAACGGCGGCAGCGTTTATCTCGAAGCGAATCCGAACGACAACACGTTGCTGCGATATCGGTATAACCGCGAGTTCAAAGCGGATCGGGGGCGTCACGGCGAAGGATCGAATTGCACGGGGCACGCCGGCGACGACATGATTTTGCAGGTGCCGGTGGGGACG
>DATAMU010000898.1:0-2324 GCA_036266605.1 Candidatus Acidiferrum sp.
CCGAAGCCGGCCTGGCCACCGACGACAACGTTTTTGCCAAAGGTGCAGGAGCCGCTGAGGCCGACGAGCGCGGCGATCACCGAATGGGCGCCGATTTTACAGTTGTGGCCGATGTGGACGAGGTTGTCGAGTTTTACGCCTTCGGCGATCACCGTGTCGTCGAGCGAGCCGCGATCGATTGTGGTGTTGGCACCGATCTCGACGTCGTCGCCGATTTCGACGATACCGGCTTGCGGGAATTTCCAGTGGCGGCCTTCGCCATGCGCGTAGCCGAAGCCGTCTGCGCCGATGACTGCGCCGGAGTGAATTTCGACGCGGTCGCCGACGCGTGTGCCGGAGTAGAGCGTGACGCGCGGGTGGATGCGGCAGTCGGAGCCGATTTGGCTGTCGGCGGCGATGGACGTGTGCGGGCCGATTTGCGTGCGCTCGCCGATGCGGGTGTGTTCGCCGATCACGACGTATGGGCCGACGTGCGCGGATGCCGCGATTTTTGCGGTTGGGGCGACGATGGCAGTTGGGTGAATTCCCGATGGCGCGATCGGCGGTTTGTCGAGCAGGATTGCGGCGGCCTTGGCGAAGGCGAGTTTGGGTTGGTGATGGCGGAGGACGGTTTTGCCGGGGAGTTCGACGCCATCGGGCGCGATGACGCAGGCGGCGTTGGATACCGCGGCGCGCGCGACATTTTTGGGCGAATCGACGTAGATCAAGTCGGTTGCTTGCGCTCGCTCGGGGGCTGCGATGCCGAACAATTCGAAAGAAGTGTCGCCTTCAACGCGCGCGTCGATTTGATTTGCAAGTTCCTGCACTGTCTTTTTCATGACACTCCGCCTGTTGAAGCTAGAAACTTTTGAACCGCGGCATTCACTAACTGAGAAATTCGTAGAGTTTGGGCTCGTCTTCTGGCCGCGTCTTCCAGCGCGCGTGGATCCAGACCCACTGCTCGGGATGCTTTCGAATGACGTCTTCGATGACTTTGGCGAATCGCTGCGTGTTTTCGAAGATATCGCGGTCGGCGTCTCCGGTTCGAATCAAATCGACGGGCGGTTCGAAGCGGAGTCGATATTTGCGGAGGCTGGCGTCCCACCAGCAGTAGCCGGGCACGACGGCAGCGTCGGTGTGCAATGCGACGCGCGCGAGGCCGGTCGTCGTGCAAGCAGGCTTGCCGAAGAAATCGACGAAGACGCCTTCTTCGCGCATGGTGTTCTGATCGGCGAGAATGCCAACGGTTCCCTTTCCATGCAGGATGCGCAGAAGGGCGCGGGCGGATTCGTTTTTGAAGATCGGTTGATTGCCGGAGAGGCAGCGATAGCGATTGACGAGCGCGTCGATACGTGGATTGTCGAGCGGGCGGGCCATGTAGTGGAGCGGGAAGCCGTAGAGAGCGTGCGCGAAGGAGCTGAGTTCCCACGCGCCGATGTGGCCGGTGAGATAGAGGACGCCTTTGCCGCGGCGCTGGCCGGCGAGGAAATTTTCGTGGCCGTCGAGGATGACGTAGCGCTCGATGTTTTGTTTTGTGTAGCGCGGGAGGCGGGCGAATTCGGCGGCCATCCAGCCGAGATTGCGGAGCATACCGCGGGTGATGGCGATACGCTGCGCACGGGTTGCGTCGGGAAAGGCAAGGTGCAGGTTGAACTCAACGGTCTTGCGAAGTTTGGGGAGGAGCGCATAGAGCAGGCGCACGATCGTTGCGGCTGCGGCGCGGGAGAGCGAGCGCGGGAGGGCGCCGAAGAGTTTTAGCAGCAGCCAGACGGCGGCGTATTCGAGGCGCTCTCGCATGTCTCCTTGTGTCGAGAGGAAGATCGCTGATCGCAAAAGCAGGGCGACGACAGTATGCATTCTCTTACAGAATCGTCGTTAGGCGGAATTGGGTGCGCTTCGAGAAGAAGGGCACGGCGATGCCGTGCCCCTACGCAGGCCGGCGGCTTCGGGCGCTTTATAAATCGCCGGCCTTACCGTGGCGCGGCGTGCGGGCGAACGCGGCGTGCTAGACTCGGCGCGTGCCGACCGATTCTCTTCCCACGAACGTGGATGCTCCGCGCAAACGCTCAATTCTTTCCCGCATCCTGTGGCTGATTGCGATCGTTGCGACGCTCTATTTCTGCTACTTCCGGCAGCTTGGGGTTGTTGGGTTGATGGGGCCGGACGAGCCGCGCTATGCGTGGATTGCGCGCGACATGATGGAGAGCGGGGATTGGATTACGCCGCGGCTTTATGGGTCGCCTTGGTTCGAGAAGCCGCCGCTGTATTACTGGGGCGCGGCGCTGAGTTTTAAATTGTTTGGAGTGAGCGAGACGACGGCGCGATTGCCGAGCGCGATTGCGGCG
>DATAMU010000899.1:0-2218 GCA_036266605.1 Candidatus Acidiferrum sp.
GGAAACGGCAAGCCGTATTTCGGCGTGCTCACCGTACCGCGCACGTTGCCTCGTCTCTTGCGTGTTCCGACGGAAGACGGCACGGTTCACTACGGATTCTTGCAGGACATCATTTCGACCTACGCCTCAAAGCTCTATCGGGGCTACGACATCATCGCTTCCACCGCATTTCGCGTCACGCGCAACAGCAATCTTTACCTCGAACAGGAAGAAACGCGCACGCTGCTCGAAACGATCGACTCGCAAGTCGCGCAACGCCGCAAAGGCGTCGCCGTCCGTTTGGAAATTGAAGAAGGCGCGCATCCCGAAATCGTGGAGCGCCTCGTTTCGGAATTTGAACTCGACGAATCGCTGGTGTTTCGTGTGCGAGGCCCGGTCAATATCCAGCGATTGTTTCATCTCTACGAAGAGACGCCGCGACCCGACCTGAAATATCCGCCGTTCACGCAAAAGCAAATCCGCATCGGCCACGACGCCGATTCGATGTTTGAAGCGATACGCCACCAGGACTATCTCGTTCACCACCCTTACGAGTCCTACGACACCGTCGTCAATTTTCTCGACACGGCCAGCAGCGATCCGCGCGTCCTTTCGATGAAACAGACGCTTTATCGAACGAACACCGATTCACCGATCGCTGAAGCGCTGCTCGATGCCGCCGGAAAGAAAGAAGTCGCTGTCGTTGTCGAACTCAAAGCGAGTTTCGACGAAATGTCGAACATTCACTGGGCGCGCAGCTTGGAAGACGCGGGCGTACAGGTTTCTTACGGCCTCGCTGGATTGAAAACCCACGCGAAGCTCGCTCTCATTGTGCGCAACGATCCCGATGGAAAAATTCGCCGCTACGCGCACCTTGGAACCGGCAACTACAATCCTTCCACCGCGCGTTTCTACACCGACTTCAGCTTGTTCACGGACGACGAAGAGATCACATCAGCCATTCACGACGTTTTCAATTTTCTGACGGCGAATTCCGAACAACCGCACTATAAGCCACTGATCATCGCGCCGCGCGACATGGCAAAAACCGTGATTTCGATGATCGATCGCGAAGCGCGCCACGCGCGGCGCGGGCGCCCGGCGCGCATGATCATCAAGATGAACGCCGTTGTCGATCCGCCGGTGATTCAGGCGCTGTACAAAGCGTCACAGGCGGGCGTGGACATCGATCTGATCGTACGCGGCCAGTGCGCGCTGGTCCCCGGAGTTCGCGGACTCAGCAGCCGGATCAAGGTCCGCAGCATCGTCGGCCGCTTCCTCGAACACAGCCGCATCTATTTCTTCGAGAATGGCGGCAAGCCCGAGCTGTATCTCGGCAGCGCCGACTGGATGCCGCGCAACCTCTACGAACGCGTCGAGGCGATGTTTCCGGTCAAAGATCCGCGAATCGCGGGGCGAATCTGCAACGAAATTCTGGCGTCGTACCTCGCAGATACACGCAAAGCTCGCATTCTGAACTCCGACGGCACATACTCGCGTCCTCGCTCCGTGCGCAACGGGCACGGGTTCTCGGTGCAGGAGCATCTGATGCGAGTTGCTTCAGGTAGTGTTGATTCTCCGCGCACGCGACCCCTCGTGGCCGCGCAGGTCGTCTATACTGCTCCAGAAGTGAATGCCGGCCTCACTACCCCACCGGACGAAACTGACACACAGGAAAATATAAATGCAGCCGTATGAGCTGATTGTGGTTGGTTCGGGTCCCGGCGGCCAGCGCGCCGCGATCAACGCAGTCAAAGCAGGCAAGCGCGTGGCCCTCGTTGAAAAACAATCGATGGGTGGAGTCTGCATCAACACCGGCACGATCCCCAGCAAAACGATGCGCGAAGCGGTGCTGCATCTTTCCGGTTTTTACGACCAGAGCTTTTACGGCGCGAACTATCACTCAAAAGATCAGATCACCATGGCCGATCTAAATTTTCGCGTGCAGCGCGTGATCGAAAACGAAGTCTCGGTGATTCAGGATCAGCTCAAGCGCAACGGCGTCGAGATCTATCACGGCATGGCGAAATTCCTCGACCCGCATCATCTGCGCGTGGAAAACAACAATGGTTTCGCCGAACTGGAAGGTGACTTCGTCATCGTGGCGACGGGGACGAAACCGGCGGTCAATCCAAAGGTCCCGATCAACGGGCGCAACATTATTAATAGTGACCAGATCTTGTCGATGCCGCAGGTGCCGCGCACGTTGATCGTGGTTGGCGGCGGCGTGATCGGCGTC
>DATAMU010000900.1:0-4455 GCA_036266605.1 Candidatus Acidiferrum sp.
TGCCAATGCGTTCCGAATAGGTCTAACAAGCTACGGCGACTGGGACGGTAATCGTGAGACCTTCGATAAGGCAGCGTCCAAAGTATTCGACAGGCTCTGGAATCGTCAGGATTTCTTCGAGGACTTCAAGTCTCTAATGAAGTGCGCTGAAGAATTAGAAGACAAGCTGCCCTTATCCAGACCCGTTCGATTGGACGAAACCATGAAGCTTAAGACGTTCTGTGATTGTTACCTCTCGAGCAGAGCGCAATTCGCGACGCAACACGCGATCGCAAAAGGGAAATCGCCCATGAGTTCCAGCGAACAGTGGGACAGTATTGATTCTTGACCTTAACTTGGTCTAGACATCGGTAGTCCATCAATACGGCCTCAGAGGATTCCACTTCATCTCCACCGCATCATTCCTATGCCGCGTCTTGTGATCTTCCCGTAGCGCCTTCTGCGCGCTCTGAATCATCGTGTTCACGCGGTGCCACTCATCTTCCGTGTAGTGCAAATGAAACTGCTCCTCACACAGCGGACATTTCAACGCAATCTGGTTTGGCGGCAACTGCACATGCGCTCGTGTAAGGGTGACCATGGCAAAAACAAGTTAGCATATTCGCTTTTTGTTCGCTATCGAGATTTCGCCTGATACCAAGTCCGCCGTCCGCACGCGCGCCATGGCCGCCACCAAAAAATCATTACTTCCTTACTTCGTTGCTTCTTTACTTCGTCTTCCGCCGTCCAACAGCATTGACGTGGCCTCATATCCGCCGTAACTTTGCTGCAACAGGGGTTCTCCACGTGGCTCAACTCAAACCTTTCCTAGCAGGCTCTCTTCAAGATCAAACGTTCTCCACGCTCAGTTGCGCTCACTCCGCCCGCGTCCAACCCGAATACGTCACCGTCGTCAACTCGCGCAGGAAATTTGTCGAAGTCTCCCCCGCATTCTGCAAACTCCTCGGCTACACCCAGGACGAACTCATCGGCAAGACCTACGACGAAATCACCGTACCCCGGACGAATGACATTCCCGCCGTTTTGAACATGTTTCTTCAACTCGGCCACATGTCCGGCATCTGGGTCCTCGCCCACCGCAGCGGCACCAAGCTCTTCGTCCGCTACGAAAGCGTCATCCGCAAAGACGGCCTCTTCGAATCCCAAATGGAACTCCTCGCCGCCGGCGCCTGACTTGTAGCGGCGACTTTATGTCGCCACTTACTCCGGGGTGCCCCACCCTTGGTTTTGAAGGGTGGGCTCTTGCCCGAGCTGTAAAGTCTTGAGGGGCGTCGGGGCTTCAGCCCCGACAAAAAGGACGCCAAGAAAGGGGCTTTAGCCCCTGAAGTTCTCCTTTTCGACTTTCAACTGTCGACTGTCAACCTCTTCCTACCAGCGCTCGAGATATGGCAACGATTTGTGGGTCGGGGCTTCAGCCCCGACAAATAGCCGCCAGGAAAAAGGGCTTTAGCCCCTGAAGCAACTGCCGGGTGCCCCGCACTAATCCCTGAAGGTGGGACTTTTGTATTTCCTTTCTTTCCGACTTTCACCTGTCGGTGCCTGAGCTGTGAGGTCTTTAGGGGGTCGGGGCTTCAGCCCCGACAAATAGCCGCCAAGAAAAGGGGCTTTAGCCCCTGAAGGTCTTTCCTTTCGACTTTCAACTGTCGACTGTCGACCTCTTCCTAACTCAAATCCCTCTTGACTTCCCCGTTACCATCTGATACACTCTTCCGTGTTTACACATTCTCCAATTCGAATCACCCCTCTCCTCACCCACCGATTCCCTCAATCGCCCCTAACCCATTTAGAATCACATCCTTGCACTCACCGCACGCATAACCCCCTTAGAATCACACTCTTGCGCAAAAACCCCCGGGGGGGTCCCCCCCTCTTCCACGGAACACGGACCACAGACCACGGAACACGGCCTCATGGCATACTTTGGCACCCGCAACCAAAGGAGCCCCATGAAACGCGAATATCACCGCTGGTATTCCTCCCGGATCGGCTGGGATATGGGCGTCGTCGTCTACGGCCATTACGGCCAGCCGCTCATCGGCTTCCCGACCAGCGCCGGCGACGAATGGGAACTCGAAAATCAAGGCATGATCGGCGCGCTTGCCGATTTCATCGAAGCCGGCAAAGTAAAAATCTTCAGCATCAACTCCATCAACGGCGCCAGCTTCTACAACAAGTCCGCCCATCCCTTTCACCGCAGCTGGATGCAATCGCAGTTCGACGCCTACCTCCGCGACGAACTCGTCCCCTTCATCTACGACAACTGCCAGTCACCCGGCATCTGGATTTCCACGATGGGATCGTCCTTCGGCGCATATCACGCCGCAAATTCACTCTTCAAACATCCCGATGTCATCAAACGCTGCTTCGCCATGTCCGGCGTCTACGACCTGAAAAATTTTATGGACGGCATGTACGACGACAATTTTTATTTCAACAACCCCGTCGATTACCTGCAAAACCTAAGCGACCCCTGGGCCTATCACCATCTCGCCAGTTGCGACATTCACCTCGTCACCGGCACCGGGGAATGGGAGCACCCCGCCCCCACCTATCGCCTCTCCGACATCCTCCGCCACAAAGGCATCCGCCACTCCCTCGACGACTGGGGCCCCCAAGGCGGCCACGACTGGCCCTACTGGAAAAATGAAATGCGCGAATACATCGGCAGATTATTCTGACGAGATTCCAGGCAATTATTTTGAATTGAAGAAGGGAAGTGTCGTGAGAAGAAGAAGTCCAGCCGCTGCCGCAACCTGCATCCGCCTTCGCGATGTACGCGAGTCGCAGAACTATATGGAGTGCGGCGCTGCCGCGCCGCTTTTCCGATCGCTCCCCGCCACCCAAACAATCCGTCGCAGCGCAAACATTAAAAATCTTTGTCATCCCGAACGAAGTGAGGGAACTGCTTTTTCTTCCTTCTCGGAACACGAGTCACGGAACACAGAGCAGAACACGGATTAGTCAATGTGCGGCAAGACGGACTTCGAGCGAACGGGTTCGGGATGGAGAAGCAGCAGTCAGACAGGCCGAACGGTAATCGAAGACGGATCGATTTCGTACCCGTCGTCGCGCACGGTTTTCTCGGCGGCGGCGCGGAGCTGCTGGTCGTTCGCGGATTTCGGCACGTCGCAGTGACGGCGCATCACTTCGTCGCCGGATTGGATGCGAACGAGCCACTTGGATTTTGAGGTGTCCCAGGAGACTTCAGCTTTGTCGGCGCGCATGGCCCTGGTGGACCTCCACGGCGGGGATTGTATGCCAGTCGATGTTGAGTAGCCAGTGGGGAGAACGCTTTAGCCGAGAGAGAGGAAAGTTGGCAACGTGAAGTCGCCACTAAAACGTGAGTCGCCGCCATATTGAATGGCGACGCGAACTCGCCCCTGTGGCGCAATCATGCCAGGCCGAGGTGGTCGAGTTGGTATTTGCCTTTGGAGATGATTTGGTCGGAGTCGATCCAGACGTCGCAGTTGCGCGTCAGGACGTCGACGTGAGTTTTTGATTTCCAGTCGGCGTGGGTCTGGCTGCCGTAAGGATCGCCGAAAGCAATGTGGACTCCCGGAAATTTTTCGTCCTGCAGCAAGTTGCCGATCATTTCGGAGAGGCCGAGATTGGTGCCGAAGGCGAGTTCGCCGATGCGATCGCTGTTTTCGTCGGTGTGGCAATACTCCCAGAACTCCTCTTCGAGATCTTTGCGATCGCAGTGAACTTCGACGAGCCGCGCATTTTCGATCTTGAGCGTGAGCGGCGTCGATTGCAGGTCGCCGTATTTTCCGTTGAAGTGATCTCCTGCGGTAGCGTCGCAGACGAACGTGCCGTCAACAGTCGCTGGCGTTGTAAACACTTCACCGGCCGGAAGATTCGACCAATAGCGCGGGCTGATGAGGCCGCTGGTTTTGACCCAGTCGAGGCCGCGATCGAAATGCGCGTCGATCGTCGTGCCCGCGTCGGTGCGCACACTTAGCGTTTGCGCGCGGAGCATGCGTTCGCGCAGTTTGTCGCTGAGGCGATCAACCATTTTGTAATCGGCACGCATGCCTTGCTGCATGATTTCCGGAGTGACGCCGACCATGTGTGCGTAGCGAATCTGGCGGCGTTCGACGACTTTGACGATGGCCATGCGCGCGCCGAGTTCTCCGGGCTGCGGTGTCATCGCCATCACACCGACGTCGGCTCTTTCGAGCGCGTCGAGAACGAGCGCGGGCGCGGCTTTCATCGGTCGTACGCCGAAGTCTTCGAGAAGCAGCGGCAAGCACAGAGCTCTGCGCTCCTCGAGAGCGGCTTCGATGGCGGCGGCGACGGGCCGGCTTTTTTCGTCAGCGATCAGCGCGACTTTTTCGTGCGGTTGGACGGCGAGGCAGGTTTCAACAGCGTTTTTGGCGCCCGGCATCAGCTCGGATTGCGGCGGGCCGAATGTCGTAATCATATTTTTATTTTAGCGCAACTCGATTGTAATTT
>DATAMU010000901.1:0-4091 GCA_036266605.1 Candidatus Acidiferrum sp.
TGATCTTCTCCGAAGGTGTCCTCGAATGTCTCCCCGATGGGTTCGGATTCCTGCGTGCGCCCGAATACAACTACCTCCCGGGCCCCGATGACATCTATGTCTCGCCCTCGCAGATCCGCAAGTTCGATCTTCGCACCGGCGACACCGTCTCCGGCCAGGTTCGTCCGCCGAAGGCCGGCGAGCGCTACTTCGCGCTGATCAAAGTCGAAGCCGTCAACTTCGAGGATCCCGAAGTCGCCCGCAATAAAATCTTTTTCGACAACCTGACGCCCCTCTATCCCCAGGGCCGCCTCAAGATGGAAACCGCCAAGGAAAACATGACCGGCCGCGTGCTCGACCTTCTCTGCCCTGTCGGCAAAGGCCAACGCGGCCTCGTCGTCGCTCCGCCTCGCACCGGTAAAACGATGATGTTGCAGTCGATGGCAAACTCCATCACGACAAATCATCCGGAAGTCGCTCTGATCGTTCTCCTCATCGACGAGCGCCCGGAAGAAGTCACCGACATGCAGCGCACCGTCAAGGGCGAAGTCATCAGTTCGACCTTCGACGAAGCGCCCCAGCGCCACATCCAGGTTGCGGAAATGGTGCTCGAAAAGGCCAAGCGCCTCGTCGAACACAAGCGCGACGTCGTCGTTCTTCTCGACTCGGTCACGCGTCTCGCGCGCGCCTATAACGCAGTCACGCCGCCTTCGGGCAAAGTGCTCTCCGGCGGTATCGATGCGAACGCATTGCAGCGCCCGCGCCGTTTCTTCGCCGCCGCGCGCCACGTCGAAGAAGGCGGCTCGCTCACCATCATCGCCACCGCTTTGATTGACACCGGCAGCCGCATGGACGACGTCATCTTCGAAGAGTTCAAGGGCACCGGCAACATGGAAATCAACCTCGACCGCCGCCTCTCCGACAAGCGCGTCTTCCCCGCAATCGACATTCAGCGCTCCGGGACGCGTAAAGACGAGCTCCTGCTCCCGCCAGAGGAACTCAGCCGCGTTTGGGTTCTGCGCAAGGTGCTGAGCCCGCTCTCCACCGTTGAAGCGATGGAGTTGCTCATCAGCCGCCTGACCAAGAATAAGTCGAACACCGAGTTCTTAAGCTCGATGTCCGCCCCGACGTAATCGCTCCATCTGCAATCGTTCCGCGGCCACCCTGTAGCCGCGATCGCTTCCCAGATCGCGGGCAATTCGTAAGCCGCACCGCAACTCGATCCGTGACAGCGGTACACAGCGGTTAGCAGTAGCTCAAATTTAACTCCCTCTCAAAAATCATTCCACCTTCCGTGAGAGGGATGCCGCATGCTCGAAAAATTTATAGCGCGCCAGCCGATTTTCGATGACAAGCTCAAAGTCTTCGCCTACGAACTTCTCTTTCGTGCGTCCAGCAAGAACGTCTTCCATCCTTACAAAGACGCCAGCGACAGGTTGGTCGTCGATTCCAGCATGTTGTTCGGCCTCCAATCGCTCATCGGACACACGAAAGCTTTCGTCAATCTCGATCTGGGCGCCTTGCAGCGCGGCACCGCGCGCCTGCTCCCGCCCGATCAGGTCGTCATCGAGATTCTCGAAAGCATTCCTCCTTCGCAGGAAGTCGTCCAACTCTGCGCCGAGCTGTGCCGCGAAGGCTACACCCTGGCCCTCGACGATTACGTCGGCCATCCCAAGTGGGAACCGCTCCTCCCTCTCGTGAAATTTCTGAAGGTGGACTTCCGTGCCTGCGACCCGCCTTCGCGCGCCGCTATCGCCAATCGCCATCGCAACAAACTCGGTCCCGCGGCCTCAAACTCCAACGGCATGCGCCTGCTGGCCGAAAAAATCGAGACCAATGACGATTTGCTCGAAGCCCGCTCCCTTGGTTACACATTTTTCCAGGGCTATTTCTTCTGCAAGCCCACCACCCTGAGCGCGCGCGAAATCCCGTCCAACAAACTCAACTGCCTCCGCTTGCTGCGTCTCGTTGCTTCGCCCGACTTCAGCTACGGCGCCGTCGAGCAGCTCCTCAAGGGCGATCCCGCCCTGGTCTACAAGCTCCTGCGCTATCTCAATTCCTGGCTCGTCGCCGTCCGCGGCGAAATTCACAGCATCCGCGAAGCGATCGCGCTCCTGGGCGAAAAGGAGTTTCGCCGCTGGATTTCCGCCCTCGCCGTCGTCGCCATGGCTTCCGACAAGCCCCATGAACTCATCCGAACCGCACTCACTCGAGCATTCTTCTGCGAAGCTCTCGCGCCCATTCTCCCCGCTCCCGCGGCTCTGTCCGTGCCCCGCGTATCCATTCAAGGTTCCGATCTATTTCTGATGGGTCTGCTTTCCGTCACCGATGCCATACTCGACCGCCCGATGGTGCAGGTTCTCGACACTCTCCCGATCGCTCCCGAAGTTCGCGCCGCCCTCTGCGGCGTCTCCAACCCGCACCGCGACGCTTACGAACTGCTCCTTGCCTACGAACGCGCCGATTGGCCCGCGCTCTCGGCCGCATCCACGCGCCTCGGCATCGATGAATCTGCCGTTGCCGACTGCGAAGCCAAAGCCCGCCAGGCCGCCAGCATTTGCTAGCCCGCCCCCGGCACAAAATCACAACTCAGCGGCGTTGGCAGGGCGCCGCCCGCGCTCGCCCCAATGCAAAAAAAACGGCGCGGCGAATCTCTCCGCCGCGCCGGCCAATTGTTTCGTTTTCACGCGAAGTGCATCAAGTCAAATGCATTCCCCTCGCGAAGCAGCCGTTAAAAATTTCTCGCAATCGTCCTTCCCTGCGGACGATTCAATCTCTCGTATTGAGAGACTCGATCGTGTAATCGGCGAGCCTCCTAAACGGCTGCCTGCTCGAATCTGCTGGACTTCCGTTCGCTTTGCTTGCTCACTGCACCACCTTCGCCCCGTTCGGCTCGATGCGCAGTTTCCCGTCCCAATTGCTGACTTGCACGATGTCGCCCTCGTCGATCCGCAACATTCCGGCCAGCCACTCCGGAATCGCGATCTTGAGGCACGAACCTTCCACCTCGGAGTCGCCGCGCGAACAAGCCATATACTCGGCTCCTCCGTCTTCCAACGGAATCATCAGCGTCAGCTTTCCGTTCACCATCAACACGGGCCCCTGCAATGACGTTTCTTCCATGTGCGCGTCCTCCTTTCGTGTCACATCTGCAATAGACCGTCGTTAGCCGCGAAAAATTCCATCTTTCGCAGCCGACTTGCCGCAAAAACACATGCCTCCAGCGCCGATAAACGCGAAACGTTGCGCTCAAACGACGGAAGCAGGCGAGATCACAGCAAAGCTGCAAACAACGCTCGAACCCGCAAAAGCACTGCTATAACGTTGCTATGTTTATGGATCGGAACGACTTAGGCTTGCTTATGGTCGCGTGTGCAGCAAATCAAACGAGACCATCATGCTTCGCCTTACGTCGTTCACGGCTAAGTTGTCATGTCCCATAATTTGCTCTTCACGCTCAGTGAGGACCCGCCGCAGCGGGCTTACATCTGAGGTAACTCCAAAGTAACGGCAAATCACGCCTTTGTCAACCTCAATTTCAGCCGACGAGAATCAGCCTCTATTCACGCGCTTTCATGCACGCCAAATCTTTACCTTAGGCGCTAAAAATTGCTAACGCCATCCTTCTGCTTGCTCGAGAGATGTTAATTTACAAGTACTTACAAGCTCTCCTCAGTGTTCTGCTTTGACCGCCTTCTCAATCCTCCGGTCTGGAATGAACCAAATCAGCGCCGTCAGCCCATACAGCATCAATGAAATCCGCGGCTGCCAGAACGCACCGCCAATCCCCGCCACATACAGCAACACCGAAACCTTCCCCTTGAAGTCATCTCCGATCGCCTGCTTCAAGACGTCCTTTTTCCCACGCTGCGACGCAATGATTTGCTGCTGCAAAATCACATAAGCAATGGCCGACATCAACAAGATCGCCCCGTAAAGCGCCGCCGGCCCTGACGAATAGTGATTTTCCCCCAGCCACGCTGTAGCAAACGGAATCAGCGACAACCAGAACAGCAGATGCAAATTCGCCCACAAAATCCCGCCCGTAATTTCGTCGCATGCGTGCAGCATGTGGTGATGATTGTTCCAACAAATTCCCACATAGATGAAAC
>DATAMU010000902.1:0-2870 GCA_036266605.1 Candidatus Acidiferrum sp.
CGTGTACTGTGCAGGCTTTTCTGAAGACTGGGCGATAACGCGGTTGGCGCTGATGGGGATGATCAGGGCACACAACAGCACAAGGGGACCGAACGATCGAATACGCATTTTTCTCTCTGCTTTCTCCGCAACGAGGCGGACTTCGAGTGTTGCAATTCTCCTGGGAAGGGCCGAATAAAAGGGGATAAACCGGAATGTGAACCGACCGACGTTCCGTTGCGGCGAAGAGTACACCTAGAACGTGCTTGGGGCAACCGGGCAAAGTTTGTGCTGGGAGATTAGTCGGAAGAGGAGCCGGACGCGGCGGCGAAGGTCTTTGGTGGTTGAGGTTCGAGGTGGCGCTGGAAGTCGGCGAGAAGATCGATAACGTTGGCTGGATTTTGTGGGGGCTGAGCGGCGGCGCGTTGAGGGGCGCGCTTGAGGAGTAGCGGCTTGCCGATGTAGGTGTCGAGCAGATGCTTTGCGGCGGCGAGGCGTGCGGCGTTTTCGACGGAGTCGGTCAAGCCGGGGACGTGGAGCACGACGGCTTCGAGAGTTTTCTCGGCGCGTAGGCCTTCGCAGGATTCGAGGCCGCACTTGCGGAAGGCGCGCGCGAGCCGGAGAACTCCGGCGATGGCCTGGACATTTTTTTGCTGTTCGTCGCTCAACGTGGCGAAGGTGCCGCGCTCGGGGTGCGGCTCGGGGCCGCGGTGAAAGCGGATGGCCCAGCCGAGAAGATCCCACTCTTCATAGGTCCAACTTGGGGGCATCGGGAGTTCGCGAAGGAAGCGACGCGCGGCTTTCCGAGTGGATTTGTGGGCGGGGTTGGCGTGGCGGACTCCGCCGACGCGATGGAGGCGGGCGGCGGCGCGCATGACGCGGCGCATGTTTTGCTCGCCGAAGGCGGGAGCGGCGTGAGCGCGACGCAGGGCGTCGAAAAGCGTGATAGCGAAACGAGAAATTTGCGCGGTGCGGTGCGGGTGGGAATCGGTGGCACGAGCGGTGGCGCGCAGACGCGCCATTGATGCGAGGGCGAGGCGCTTACCTTGCGGGAGACCGTGACGCCAATCGTTCCAGAGGCTGGTTTTACCGAGTGTGAGTTGGCGATAGGTTTCGACGCGCTGGTTGCGCTCGCGATGAATGATTTCCTGCCAGACGTGGTGCGCATCGGTGAGCTGGTGTTGCGCGGCTTCGTCGTTCGAACCGTTTTTGGCGATGACTATTTTCAGGAGTTCGTTGAGGACGTCGAGATCGTGGACGTCGCCGAGGAGATCCTGGAGGCGCTTGAGATTTTTGCTCCAGAGGACGTAGTGATTCGGCAGCAGGTTTTCGACGGTGTAGCGGAAGCGCTTGATGCCGATGCGCAGCTCGTGCCACATGGCGGGATTGTCGGTGCGTTGAGCGCGGGCGTGGAGGTCGCGGGCTTCGTCGATGCGTTCAACGGCGAGGCATTGCGCGGTGAGGCTGGATGACGGAACGAGACGCGTGCGGCGGCGGAGTTTTTCTTCGAGGCGCGTCCAGGACTTGATGTCGAATCTTTCGACGGAGCGTAGAGCGTTTTCGCGCAGATCGGCGTTGTTTTCGGTGAAGTGTGTGTGGAGCTTAGGGCGGAGGATGTCGCCGTCGAGGGCAAGGTGGCGTACCCAGTCGTCCATGACTTGTGCGTCGCGCAGGACGCCGAGGCGGCGGAAGAGTTTGCGAGGGACGCGGCGCATCTCAGCCCAGGCAGGATCGGGGTCGATCTCTTGGAAGACTGCGCCGACGGAGCGGCAGCGGCGGATGGCGACGCGGAGGTCGTGGACTGGGTCCGGCGCGGGGTCTTTGCGGACAGTCTCGAGCTCTTTGAGAACGCGCTCCATGGATTCGCGGAGATCGCGTTTCGGAGCGGGAGAAAACGGAATGGGGACGGCGGATGACAATGCCTACAGACCTCGACGGAGGGCTATAGGGTATCGCTTGGGCGGAGGCGCGTCCAGCGAAGGGCACGGGAGGCAAGATCGGGTGCCATGCGCAATAAAAGGATGCCCATAACGAGGCTCATGGCGGCGGAAACCAGGAAAATGCGCGATGGATTGGGGTGGCCGAGGCGGATCATGGCGTATTGGGCGAGGGGCTGAAGGGCGACACCGACAAAGGAGAGGAGATTGGCGACCGCGATGGTGCGGCCTTTTTCTTCCGGCGGGGGGATGTGTTGGATGAGCGCGTTGATGGGGACGACGAAGAATCCGCCGAAGGCGCCGACGAAGGCGAGGAGAGTGGCGACGGTGGCGAAGTTTAATCCGGGAATAGAAAGGAGCGCGGTGAGGACCATTAAGCCGAGGAGACCGGGCAGGATCATACCTTGCTCGATTTTTCCGGCGGAAGCGTAGCCGGCGAGGAAGCTACCGATGCCGATGCCGAGGCTGAGAGCGGCGAGGAGGTAGCTGCTGTGCTGGTCGTCAACGCGGAGGATGTCGGTGGCGTAGAGGACGATGTTGAGGAGAAGGAGCGAGCCGAGGAACCAGAAGAAGGTGTTGGCGACGACAGCCATGCGCAGCGTCGTGTTGCGCCAGAGGCGCGCAGTTTCGGCAAAGAATTCGCGAGGGAAGTTCCAGTCGAAGCGGCGATTGGGATCGGCGGCGGTGAGGCTCGGGATGCGGAAGGTGAGCAACATGCCGGTGAGTGTAAGAGCGATGAATACGCCGCCGGACCAGGCTTGGCGGCCACGGAAGTGTTGGGCGAGGAAACCGCCGGCGAGTGCGGCGAAAATGGCGGAGAGAAGAGTCGTGAGTTCGATGATGCCGGTGCCCCAGCTCAGTTTGGAATCGGGGAGGAGTTCGGGGAGCAGAGCATACTTGGTTGGGCCGAAGATCGCGCCTTGGGTGCAGGCGAGAAAGAGGGCGAGGCTGGCA
>DATAMU010000903.1:0-5388 GCA_036266605.1 Candidatus Acidiferrum sp.
GGCCGTGTTGGTGACAGATGCAATCGTAACAGACCGCTCATTGCCTCAGCAACGATGTGTGAGCGTCAGCGTACTTTGGTAGCGCCGGCTTGTCCTGAGCCGCGAAGGGCATCTTGCCGGCGGTTTTCCGCCACCCTAACGCGATCGAAGCAAACAAGAATTTCCGTTGTTCCCAACCCTTGAAATCATCTCCCGTCAAAAATTGTCGTGTGGAACGAAAAATCGCCGGAAAGATGCCGGCGCTACAAGAATCAACGGCGGTCGGCGAAGAAGGCTTGAATCACCGCGGCGCATTCGGAGGCCAGGACGCCTGAGGTTACTTCTACTTGATGATTTAGCTTTGGGTGCGACAAAACCTCGAAGCAGGAGCGGACGGCGCCGCCTTTGATGTCGTCGCAGCCGTAGACCACGCGTGGGACGCGCGCTTGAATGATGGCGCCGGCGCACATGCTGCATGGCTCGATCGTTACGTAGAGCGTCGTTCCGGTGAGGCGATAGTTTCCGGTCGCGCGTGATGCTTCGCGAAGCACGACGACCTCGGCATGAGCTGTGGGATCGCAATCGCGAATCGTGCGATTTGCACCGCGGGCGACGATAGAGCCATCGCTGTCGCGCGCGAGGACCGCGCCGACTGGCACTTCGCCGGCGATTGCCGCGGCGCGCGCTTCTTCCAGCGCCATGTGCATGAATTGGACGTCTCTTTCCGTCGAAGATTCCATCGGCAGCGAGAATAACATGCGAATCCGATGCGCGATTGGCAGCCGTCATGAGTGTGCGAGGTATTCCGCCCCTGCGCACGTTCCGAACGGAATTACACAACCCTCCGCGTATCTCGGCGTACTCTGCGTCTCGGCGTTGTCCTTCTTCAGTAGCAGTGCCCCACTGCGGGGAACGTCCGCCCCGCGACTTCTTGACAAAGCCAAGTGCGGCCAACAAACTACTTCGCATGGTCGAGGTGCTGCTGCCACGTTCGCAGTGTGGTGTTTTACGCTGCGCGCACGATCCGCAGCGCGACCTCCGCTGACGACCCTTCATGGAAATCCGCCGCGATCCAATCACGCAAAGTTGGGTAGTGCTGGGCCAGCCCGAAAATCTCGACGAAATCGCCGCGCCATGTCCGTTTGACGGCGCTGCCACCGACAAGAAGCCTGCAATCTTGAGCTTGCCGAATGAAGGCGCCTGGCAAGTGCGCGTGATTGCGCATCCCGACCCGCTCTATCGCATCGAGGATGAGCCGGGCCGCCTGGCGGAAGGGATGTACGACAAGATGGGTGCGCTCGGCGCGCACGAGGTCGTGATCGAAACGCCGCAGCACGACAAGCGCATGTCGCAATTCAGCGACGAAGAAATCGAGCGCGTGCTTTCCGCCTGGGCTACGCGCATAGCCGACCTCAAAAAAGATCAGCGCTTCAAGTACGTGACCGTTTTCAAGAATCAAGGCGCGCTCGCGGGCGACGAGTGGTCGCACGCGCATTCGCAAGTCACCGCTACGATTTTCGTTCCACGCCGGATCAAGTACGAATTAAGTTCCGCCAGCGAATGGTTTCGGGAGCGCGAGCGTTGCATTTTCTGCGACGTCGTTCGTCAGGACGAGAAAAATGGCAAGCGCATCGTCGATGTGCAGGGCGATTACTACGCGCTTTGCCCGTACGCTTCGCGTGTGCCTTACGAAATGTGGCTGATGCACCGCAAGCACAATCATCTTTTTGAGCAGCCGCGTCCGGGATCAAATCGGCGCCAACTTGCCGCGTTGCTCGGCCGCGTTTTGCGCCGCCTCGAAAAAGTTGCACCGGCGTTTCACATGGTCGTTCACACGGCGCCCAATACGCGCAGCAAAAAGGGCGAGCTCGCGGGCTACTGGAAAACGCTGGCAGACGATTTTCACTGGCACATCGAAATTCTTCCGATTCTCGAAAAGCGCAGCAAGTCGTACAGCATCAAAGAGGTGTATTTCAACGCGATGCTGCCCGAAACCGCCGCCGCGGCTCTGCGCGCAATGGATCCGAATTCGTGAAGTCGTTGGCACGCCGCCGATCCATCCAATCTGAATCCGGCGGAATCATCTCCTCACTGCTATCGCTCGTTTTCATCGTCGTGCTGTGCGCCGTTTTGTACATCGCGCGCGGGCCAATACTTCGCGTCATCGGCGAAACGTGGATTGTCGAAGATCCACTGGAAAAATCGGACGCGATCATCGTTTTGAGCGACGACAATTTTTATGCCGATCGCGCTGCTCACGCCGCTGATCTTTACCGCCATGGTTGGGCGCCAGTCGTCGTCGCGAGTGGACGAAAACTCCGCCCCTACGCCGGGGTCGGGGAACTGATGCAGCACGATCTGATCGAGCGCGGCGTGCCGAAAGACAAGATCGTGGTCATCTCCCACAACGCCGAGAACACCAGGGAAGAGGCGCAGATCCTGCTCCAGCAGGTGGCCGAACGCAAGTGGCACAGCGTCATCGTCGTGACTTCGAACTATCACACCCGCCGGGCACGATATATCTTCACTCGCGTGTTCCCCCAGCAGGTCGGGGTGACCGTCAGCGGCGCCAACGACGGCAGTTTCGATCCCGAACACTGGTGGCAGAGCCGGCTTGGGCTCAAAGAGCTGACCCGGGAGTGGGCCGGGATGCTGGTCGCCATGTGGGAGCTTCGGGGTGGTGCTAGGAGTTTGCCCGCGCCCCCAGCCGTTGTGGCCCTGTACGAACTAAGACCGCTATAAGTGGTATAGAGCAGGACGTAACACCCCACATTTAGAATCCGGGATTTCCCTTTACTCTCAGTAAGTCCCGTACTATCTTCGCTTTTCTGAGTCGTCGATCTCGCCTCCCTCAGCCGACGAAAAACGACTTTAGAACCAAAATCCTGCGTTGAGGTGTCCCGATGTGGAAGAAAGAAGACTCGAAGCCTCAAGGAGTTGCCGAAACGCCCGTAGCTCCGGCTTTGTCGAGCCACCGGGATGCACCTCCTGCGTTCAGTCCGGCCAGTTCACAGCCCCCGGTTTCGGCCAAGGCGACGGCCTGCATCAGCCAGGGCATTAAAATAAAAGGTGAAATTACGGGCAGTGAAGACCTCTTTATCGATGGGCCAGTCGAAGGCAAGCTCAATTTGGGCAGCAGCAGCGTCACGGTTGGTCCGAATGGCACCGTGAAGGCCGACATCGCCGCTCGCGAAGTTGTCGTTCGCGGCCGCGTCGAAGGCAAGATCGCCGGCAAAGAGCGCGTTCAGCTCTGGAGCACCGGCTACGTAAGCGGCGAGATCTCCACTCAGCGACTCGCGATTGAAGATGGCGCGGTTCTTCGCGGCAAAGTCGAAACCGGCCGTGCGGTCGATAAGAGCGAAGAACGCAGTACGGTAAGCGCAGGTAAGTCCAATGGCGCGACCGTCCCAGCAGGTACGACGATCTAAGACATGACCCTATTGAACAAGTTTGGCATCGGACCGGCCAGCAGCCAGCGGGGAGTTACGCACCCGGGCAAGCCTGGGGCTCACGATGCGGCGGGTACCAAGACGCACGGCGGCCACGGCACGACGAGTATGCCGGCGGCTGTCGGTGCGACGCGTGCGCCCGCAGTTGGTGTGGAGAGCACGCGGGTTTCTAACGGGCTCAAGGACTTGATGTGGAATCTCGATGGGCTTGGCCGCGGCACGCTGCTTGATATGGGCGGCGCGTGGCAGGCCACGCTCAGCTTTTTTATCGAGAAGGGATTCCGCGTTACGACCGACGATTTGCTTCGCAGCTGGAAGATGTTCCTCGATAACGAAGAGAAAGAATATCGAGAGCGGAGCAAGTCGGATCAGTCGCTCGATCTTTCTCCTGCGGTCCGCGCGAATCGGTTTTTTGAATCGAACATCAACTATCCGGCATCGTCGTTCGACGTCGTGCTGCTGTGGGATCTGCTCGACTACCTCGATCCGGCGATGGCGACGCGCACGGTTTCTGCGATCACGGAATTGCTGCGGCCCGGGGGCGTTGTGTTTACGATGTTTCACAGCAAGAAGCCGGAAGGGTTTCAGCGCTATCGTGTGGCGGATGCGGGGACGTTGCAGGTTGTGTCGGCAAATGTGATTTGCCCAGCGCAGCGGGTGTATCAAAATCGCGAAATTCAGGATTTGTTCGGGCGCTATCGGACCGCAAAATCGTTCATCGCTCGCGACCAGCTTCGCGAGAATCTCTTCATTAAGTAAGTTTTCAGATTTCAATTTAAGTTTCGATCAGAGCGCGTTTGCGTTTCGGTGTCGACTCATTGCGTGATGTTGCGTCGCGAGTCGATGCGGCTAGCGGCGCGAATTGCGCTGAGTCATCGAAAAACAGCCGGCAAGATGCCCTTCGCGGCTCAGGACAAGCCGGCGCTACCAAACCACACCTTCGCGAAAGTTGCGTCGCTGCGCGTGAATCGAGCAGAAGAAAAAGATAACGCGGAGACGCAGAGATCCGAGGAGTTTCGCGGAGGCGTCGCGGCGTTGACGAATCGAAATCGCGGGAGTTGGCTAGGTCTCACCTAGCTCCATGAGCTCGGGCGATTTTAGCGGCGGGTTGTGACGGCTTCCAGGATTTGCTCCCAGACGGATTCGTCGAACATGCCGAGGACGCGGGCCTTGGTGTGTTTCTGTGCGGCGGTGTCCATTTCGGCGTGGCGGGCGAGGACGATGCCGCGATCGCAGCAGGGAAGCAATGCGGCGGCTTCGGCTGTGCCTGCGATGGCGATGATGGATGGATGCGATCGAAGCGCGCGCTCGTAGAGTTTTGTGAGATCGCGGACGCATTGTTTGAGATTGGCGCCGACGGCGGCGGACCACATGACGCCGTGCTGACGCAACGCGATTTTCTTTTCCGTCGCGGCGTTTTGAAAACGCGTTACATCGGTTTCGTTCGCCCCTGCGAAGAAAAATAATTCGTCGAAGTCACGCTGGCGGGCGAGTTCGGCTTCGCGTTGCGGAAGGCCGGTGTTTTGCGTCAGCTCGCGGGGTGAGAGCGATTTCAGTTTAACGACTTCGACTTCGGTTTCTTCGGAAAGGGAATCGAGCGCATCTTTTGCCGCCGGCAATATTTGTGCGATCGGGATCGTCGTGAATCGGCCGAGGCGAATCGTTTCGGCGCCTTTCAGGTGAAAGTAGTCTTCCGGCAGGTAGACGGCGCAGCCGTCTTCGGCGATGAACGGATTGCCATGGCCGACGCGACGGCGCGGCTCGTCGATCTGTAAGCGCGAGCGCGAAGTGACCCAGACGGACGGGATGGCGTTGTGGTCGAGCGTGGCGCAGAATTCATCGAAGCCAGCGACAGCTTTGCCGCGGGCGGGGATGATCGAGTCGATGGCGATGAAGAGGATGGCTTGGGTCTGGTGCAAGGGACCTCCGCGGGTCGGCGGATCATTCTAGCTGTAGCAGG
>DATAMU010000904.1:0-3100 GCA_036266605.1 Candidatus Acidiferrum sp.
CGTTGCGCAACGTCAATACGCGCGCCACGCAGTCGCTGGGCCCCAACACCGGCTACGACAACATCGGCGATTGGCCGCAGGCTGAAGCTCTCAGCAAGTACTTCGATTTGCTCGAACAGGAAAGCGCGCTGCCCAAGACCATCATCTACAACAACAACCCCATCGACAATTTCGTTTTCTCAACCGCGATCGGCAGCTTTCAGGACGGAAGAACTCCTGGCAAGATTCAGTTCGGCAGCGGCTGGTGGTTCCTCGATCAAAAAGAGGGAATCGAATGGCAGCTCAACGCACTTTCGAACAACGGCCTCTTCGGCCGCTTCGTCGGCATGCTCACCGACTCGCGCTCGTTCATGTCATTCCCGCGCCACGAATATTTTCGCCGCGTCCTCTGCAATCTGCTCGGAAATGAAATCGACCGCGGCGAACTCCCCCGCGACGAAGAATTGGTCGGCACAACAATCCGCAACATCTGCTTCGCAAACGCGCGAGATTATCTAGCGCTCGACCTGCCGTAACCTTGGCAATAAAATTCCGATTGCATCACTCGAATTCTCCGCGCGTCTCCGCGCTCTCTGTGTCTCTGCGGTATCTCTTTCTGCCAGTCGTCAGAAGTTCCCGGCCACCTTCGCCAGCGCGCCTCACCAATTGTGCATCGTCCCATCCAACTTCCGATTCACCGGCAAATACGCCCGCTGATACGGAAACGTCGCCGCCAGCTTCTCATCAATATTAACGCCGTGCCCCGGCGCATCGCCCGGATACATAAACCCATCCTTGAACGAATACGCATGCGGAAAAACCTTGTCCGTCTCCGGCGTATGCCGCATGTACTCCTGAATCCCAAAATTGTGCACGCTGATATCGAAATGCAGCGCCGCGCCCATGCACACCGGACTCAAATCCGTC
Organism: Candidatus Acidiferrum sp.; assembly: GCA_036266605.1. GTDB lineage: Bacteria > Acidobacteriota > Terriglobia > Acidiferrales > UBA7541 > Acidiferrum. The sequence continues at coordinate 907 of DATAMU010000904.1, forward strand.
GCACCATGTGAACCCGTCCGCACCTGATAAATCTCTGCCAAACTCGCAATCTTTTTTAGATGTGAAATCCCGCCCGCATGCACCACCGTCGTTCGAATGTAATCGATCAACTGCTCTTCAATCAGCTGCTGGCAATCGAAAATCGTATTGAACACCTCGCCGACCGCAAGGGGCGTAGTCGTGTGCTGCCGAATCAATTTAAAACTCTCCTGCAACTCCGCCGGCGTCGGATCTTCCAGCCAGAACATGTGATACGGCTCAAGTTCTTTCCCCAACCGTGCCGCCTCGATCGGCGTGAGCCGATGATGCGCGTCATGCAATAGATGCACATCCGGCCCGAACTCTTTGCGCAGCCGCGAAAAAAGCTGCGGCGCAAAATTTAAATATTGCTCCGTCGACCACGCGTTTTCCGGCGGCGCATCTTTCTCAGCAGGCTCGTAATACATCGAGCCGCGCCCGACTCCGTAGGTGCTCGCCAGCCCCGGGATCCCCGACTGCGCGCGAATCGCCTTGTATCCCATCCCGATATATTTAGAAACAGCCGCGACCGTATCCTCAACATCGCTCCCGCTCGCGTGCCCGTAAACCATCACGCCCTCGCGCGAAGCCCCACCGAGCAACTGATAAAGCGGCGCGTTCAGCGATTTCGCCTTGATGTCCCACAGCGCCGTGTCCACAGCGGCGATCGCGCACATCGTCACAGGCCCGCGCCGCCAGTACGCGCCCTTATATAGGTATTGCCAAATATCCTCGATCCGCCGCGCGTCGCGCCCGATCAACAGCGGGCAAACGTGATCGGTGAGATACGACGCGACGGAAAGCTCGCGGCCATTCACCGTCGCGTCGCCGAGCCCGTAAATTCCGTCTTCAGTGACAATCTTTAGCGTGACAAAATTTCGTCCTGGGCAGCAGACGATGACCTTGGCGTCTACAATCTTCATCCGAGAAATTCCTTCGCGAGATTCGATGAGTTCCGATGCAAAATACCACGCGCAAGAGTGCCACAGATCGGTGGGGCAGGGACGAATGCGAACGCGAAGATTGATTTGCGCGATGGCTGTGAGTTTTCTTTGCGCGATCTTTGCAATCGCGCCCGCGCGCGGCGAAGATGGCCACGAGGCCTGGCTCCGCTATGCTCCACTCGACGCCTCCGCAGCAAAAATGTACGTATCGCTCCCTCGCAGCATTCGCATCGAAGGCGACGTTAACTCCGTCGTGCTTCAGACCGCCCGCGAAGAGCTGACTCGCGGCCTGCACGGAATGCTCGGCGTCAATGCATTGACGGCAATCTCGAGCAGAGCGTCGATCGATCTCGCCACCGAAAAAAACCTTGCCCCCGAATCGTTTCGAATTCGATGGGCAAGCGCGGAAGGTCGAACAACTCTTCGCATCACCGGGGGCGACGACCGCGGCGTCCTCTACGGCGTCTTCGCCCTCCTCAGCAAAATCGCCCGCCAAGAATCCCTCGCAAACATCGACGAGACGCAACAGCCCTCCGCCCCCATCCGCTGGGTCAACGACTGGGACAATCTCGACGGCACCATCGAACGCGGCTACGGCGGCCGCTCGATTTTTTTCGACGCCGACAACGTCCGCCCCGATCTCTCGCGCGCTAACGACTACGCCCGCCTGCTCGCCTCCATCGGCATCAACGGCTGCGCCATCAACAACGTCAACGCCGACCCTCGCGTCCTCACTCCCGAATTTCTCCCGCAACTCGTAAAAATCGCCGACATCTTTCGCGCCTGGGGCGTCCGCCTCGCCATCGCCGTCGATGTCAGCAGCCCGATGCGCATCGGCGGCCTCGACACATTCGATCCTCTCGAATCCACCGTCGCGAAATGGTGGCGCGACCGCTTCGACGCACTCTACGCAAAAATCCCCGACCTCGGCGGCGTCGTAGTGAAAGCCGACTCCGAAGGCCGCCTCGGCCCTTCCACTTACCACCGTTCTCCAGCCGACGCCGCCAACGTTATCGCCCGCGCCCTCAAGCCGCACGCCGGCCTCGTCTTCTATCGCGCCTTCGTCTACAACCATCATCTCGACTGGCGCGACCCCAAATACGATCGCGCCAAAGCCGCCTACGACAATTTCCATCCGCTCGACGGACAGTTCGATGACAACGTCATCATCCAGATCAAGCACGGCCCGATCGATTTCCAAGCGCGTGAACCGGTCTCGCCACTCTTCAGCG
>DATAMU010000905.1:0-3524 GCA_036266605.1 Candidatus Acidiferrum sp.
ACTGGGCGCCGCGACGTACACAGATTTCCGCCTCTTCAGCGCGCTTGTTCAGGGGATGCACCCCGGTGGCGCCTACCTTAACTGGGGAAGTGCGGTTATCCTCCCCGAGATTTTTCTAAAGGCGGTTTCGGTCAGCCGCAACTACGGTGTGCCCTTGCGGCCGATCACCACCGCGAATTTCGATTTTGTGCAGCATTACCGGCCGTTACAAAACGTGGTGAAGCGACCGACCGCGCCGCCTTCGAAAGGTGTGGCGAGCGCGCAATCCCACGGCTACGCCATTACCGGGCACCACGAAATTCTCTTGCCACTGCTAGCAGCCGCGCTTGCATCCAATTGGGCAAAGGGTTCTCCGCAGAAACCGCGGCGTGGCAGAGCGCGATGATGCAGTTCGACGACAATCCGGACGGGCATTCTTCGGCGAGCGACGATTCGTCGTCGAACGCTCCACTCGAACGTCGTGACCACGAACCGGCCGGCGATCCGCTGTCACGGCTCCAAGAACCAATTGATCCGTCCGCGCCGCTTGCGGGCGACCCCATAACCTACGCCGCTCAGTCGCCGCGTATGTCGATCCCGGCGTTGAGCGCAAATGCGTTCCTCCCCGAAGACCTGCGCATCTCCTGGTACTGGCCGCACTTCATCCTCTTCATTTTTTTCACGTTCACGAGTTTTCTGGTCGTCCAGACCGCGATGTTTATCTATTACGGTCCCAAGCAGCCGATGCCGAAAGAGCAGCTCGAGCAGTATCTGCTCAACAAGCCTCAATTTCTTTTTGGCACAAATATCCTTTGGTACGCGTCGGTTTTTCTTTTTCTCTATGTCACGCTGGCCGTCTTGCGTGACGCTCCGTTCTGGTCATCCTTGGGTTGGAAAAAACTATCCGCGCGGCTGTCTTCGACGTGGGGCGGACCCTGGTCGTATTTTCTTTCCGGCTGTGCGCTCGCCATTTTCGTCGGCATTGCCAGTTCTCAAGTGAAAGACACCGACAAAATGCCGATTCGCGAGCTGTTCAAGAACCGCCAGAACGCTGTGTTGCTGATGTGCATGGCCGTGTTTGTCGCTCCGCTCGTCGAAGAAACCGTCTTCCGCGGCTACTTGTATCCGCTGCTCGCGCGCATGGCTTACGGCATCACGCGGCGTTTCGGCGTTCAGCCGCCGGAAGCGATTCGCACCGGCATGTTCAGCAGCGTCGTCATTACCGGCGTGTTATTCGGCCTGATGCATGGCGCGCAGCTTGGCTGGACGTGGAGCGTCGTCGGGCTTTTGATTCTGGTCGGCGTCATCTTTACGTTCGTTCGTGCCCGCACGGGCACGGTGCTCGCGAGCTTTCTGCTCCACTTGGGCTATAACTCGATGATCGCCGTTACGACCATCGTTGGCACGCACGGATTCACGAAGATTCCGACGAGTCCATAAAATCGGCGCGACGACAGCGCCGCGATTCGTCTTGATGGCCAACCTTCGCTACAATATTCTTCTCAACTCTTATGTATATCGCTCAACCGATTGAATGGACCGACCGCGGCGTGGTCATGCTCGACCAGCGCCTGCTTCCGACCGAGGAAGTTCACTACACATACACCACGTATCAGGAAGTTGCTGCCGCCATCAAAGACATGGTGATTCGCGGAGCGCCCGCGATCGGCGTCGCCGCGGCGATGGGTGTCGCGATCGGCGTGCTGCATTCGAACGCGAAGACCCTCGCCGAACTAAAACCTGAGTTCGAAGAAATCTGTTCGGTCCTGGCAAAAACGCGTCCAACGGCCGTCGATCTTTTCTGGGCCATCGATCGAATGAAAGCGAAGTTTGCCGCCGTCGCTGCGCAGACTCCCGATCTTGAAAAAATTCGGGCCGCTATGGTCGCGGAAGCCAAGCAAGTGCATCTCGAGAAGAAAGCGTCTGATGAAGCGATGGGTCGCTTCGGCGCCGAACTCATGCCGCGTGAAGGCCGCGTCATGACGCAGTGCAACGCAGGCGCGCTTGCGACCGCGGGCATCGGCACGGCTCTCGGCGTGTTTCGGGTCGCAGTCGAGCAGGGCAAAAATCTTCACGTCCTCGTTCCTGAAACTCGCCCGTATCTTCAGGGGGCGCGCCTCACAGCGTGGGAACTCCACAAAGGTGGCATCCCACTCACGTTGATCACCGACAACATGGTCGGGCACTTTTTGAAAACGGGGACTGTCGGAGCGGTGGTCACAGGCGCTGACCGCGTCGCCGCAAATGGCGACACAGCGAACAAAATCGGCACCTACCAAATCGCCGTGCTCGCCAAAGAAAATAATGTGCCGTTTTACATCGCAGCGCCGATATCGACATTCGATTTGTCTATCCCGGACGGAACCCACATTCCCATCGAAGAGCGGTCTTCCGACGAAGTGGTTTACATCAAGAATGTCCGGATCGCGCCAGACGTAAAAGCCGCACACCCGGGTTTCGATGTGACCCCGGCGCGCTACATCACCGCGATCATCACCGAACGTGGCGTCGCGCGTGCTCCATACACTGATTCTCTACGCGCCTTAGCCAACGCAAAACAAGCCGCAAGCGTATAGCTTCTTGGCGGCATCCATCTCGGCGTATGATGCCGTCCATGTCGATCCGTTCACGCGCACTGCTTCTGGCGGCTTTGCTTCCCTCTCTCTTTGTCGTACCCGCATTAAACTCGTCGCTGCAATCGAGACAGCCGTCCGCTCAACCCATTCGTCTTCACCCGCAGAATCCGCATTACTTTCTCTTTCACGGCAAAGCCACGGCACTTATTACTTCCGGCGAGCACTATGGTGCAGTTTTAAACGCCGACGTCGACTTCAAAAAATATCTCGCCACCATCGACTCCGACGGCCTCAACTACACCCGTATCTTTGGCGGCTCCTACATCGAAGTGCCAGCAAAGTCCTTCGGCATCTTGCGCAACGATCTCGCGCCTCAGCCGAATCGATTCATCGCACCGTGGTTGCGCAGCGACACTCCCGGCTACGCCGGCGGCGGCAACAAGTTCGACCTCACAAAGTGGAATCCCGAATATTTCGAACGCTACCGTGCGTTTCTCGCCGACGCATCGAAGCGCGGCATCGTCGTCGAGATCAGCCTCTTCTCCTCTCACTACGACGAAATGATGTGGAAGATCAGCCCGTTCCATCCGTCGAACAACGTCAACAACACCGATGACATCGAATGGAAAAAGCTGCAGACACTCGATAACGGAAACATCCTCGCATTTCAGGAAAAATACGCGCGCAAGCTCGTGGATGAAGCCCGCGACTTCGACAACGTTATCTTCGAAATTCAAAACGAGCCATGGTCCGATCGCCCCACGCTCACTTCAGTCGTGAATCCTTATCTCCGCCCACCGGGCCGCGACCAATATCCCAACTCAGTAGACATCGCAGACGACCTGTCCGTCGCATGGCAAGCCCGCGTCGCCGACTGGATAACCCAGGAAGAGGCATCGCTACCAAATCACCATCTCATCGCGCAGAACTACTCCAATTTCCTCGCCTCAATCCGCAAACTCAGTCCCG
>DATAMU010000906.1:0-1907 GCA_036266605.1 Candidatus Acidiferrum sp.
CCGCAGCGTCCGCAGCCCAACCGCCTGAATCCCATCATCATTCGTCAAAAGTATGTGCGTCATAGCCCTTGCGATGTTAGCAGCACCACACACTCGCCGCGTAATCCGCGCCGTGCGTTGTGCGCCGCTCCGCACTAACGCCGGCGCTTTTCCTGCATCCGCGGAGAGAATCTGCCGGCGTTTCTCTTTTGAGGGCAACGGCCTTCGCCGCCTGCGTCTCTAACCAAACGAGGCGCAGGCAGACTTCGCAAGGGCTGGCTTCGGTCCGCCCTCGTCGGCGGACACCTATTCGCCCTTTCTTCGTAAGGTCTTTCTTGTAGTACGCACCGACTCGGTTTGTTCTATTCTTCTCTGTACGAAACGCGGGACGCGGTCGGTCTCAATCAATCATGCTTCCAGCAAGCGTTCAGGGCATGTCTTCGCGAAAGAAAGCGCGGCTCGCATTCCTCTCCGCGTTGATTCTTCTCTTCGGCTGCGGCATCGCGGCCTCGATCACCATTTCTCGCTTCATTCGCGCCGCCAAATGGGCCGCGCACAGCTACGAAGTGCAGGTCGGCCTCGGCGACCTGCAAACCGCGCTCTCCAACGCCGCCCGCACGCGCACCGTATACCAAAACTCGGGAGACGAAACGACTCTCGCCGAATATCCCGCGATGAAACGCCGTGTTCACAACGATCTCACGCAGCTCCGCGAATTGGTTCGCGATAACCCTTCCCAGGCGAGTCTGGCTTTGCAGCTCGACGACATCGTTCTGCGCCGCCTCGAACTGAGCGATGCCGCGATCGAGATGCGCCGTGCCGGTCCGCTCGACGACCCCACGCAGCTCCGCCTCAGCCGCGAAAATGTCAACGCCGTTGCGGACTTCATGGACGTCACGCAGCGCATGATGGACGAGGAAGAAAAGCTCCTTGGCCACCGCCGCGAGCTTTTTGGGTCTCTCTTTTTCTGGGTCCTCTTCATTCTCGGCGCTGGATTCGTGTTCGCGGTCGTGCTGCTCTGGATTCACTTCCGTCTGCTGAGCAGCGAGTTGGTCGAGCGGGAAAGAATGGAAGAAAGCGCGCGCCGTCTGAGCGTGCGTGTGCTGCAGCTTCAGGACGAAGAGCGGCGTAAATTTTCTCGTGAATTGCACGACAGCCTTGGCCAGTTGTTGGCCGTCGCCAAGATGCACATGACCGTGCTGCTCGAAAAAAATCCTCACGATGAACTGCTGAAGGAAATCGACCAGCTCTTAACCGATTCCGTCACGGAAACGCGGACCATCTCGCATCTGCTGCATCCGCCGTTGCTCGATGAAGTCGGCATCGCTTCCGCGGCCCGCTGGTACGCCGAAGGCTTCGCCAAGCGCAGCGGTATCGAAATCGTCGCCGACATTCCCGACGACTTGCAGCGCATGTCGCGCCCCGCGGAATTAGTGCTGTTCCGCGTCTTGCAGGAATCTTTGACGAACATTCATCGCCACTCGCGCAGCTCCCGCGCCGAAATCTCCCTGCAAACCAACACCAAAGGCGCCATCCTGCGCATCCGCGATTACGGCAAAGGCATCCCTCGCGAGATGCTCCAAAATTTCATGTCCACCGGCACCAATGTCGGCGTCGGCCTCGCCGGCATGCGCGAACGCGTCCGCGAACAAGGCGGCCACTTCGACCTCCAATCCGACCGCAACGGCACCACCATCACCGTCATCATGCCCACCGCCCCGGCCGTAGCCGAAGTCACCCTCCCCAACCCCGCCCCGGCGGACTAAGATATTCAGTGTTTCAAGAAGACTCGAATTTCAGGCAGGCTAAGTATTTGAAATGGCAAACCAAAGAAGCAATCCGATGCCAGATGCGAAACTCAGTTGACCTAATCTTCCAGACCACAGCCAAGTAAATTGATACCGGCCCTGAAGTTTTTTGTGTTTTTC
>DATAMU010000907.1:0-2178 GCA_036266605.1 Candidatus Acidiferrum sp.
CAACCTGACGATGTTTAGTGGCGAGCAAGAGCCGGGGGTCGGCAGCGCAGAGTCCTGCAATCGTCTCCATGTGCCAGAGATGATCGCGATCGAAGTAGGTGCGGCCTTCCGAAGCCAGCACATGAAACGGCGCCAGTTTCAAGTCATCGAGCGAGTGTACCGGCCAGCAATAGCGGCGATACGCGGCCACAAAACGCTCCGTGAATGACGCCCGCGCACGGACGTGATCGCGGAGCTTGGCGATTTCTGGATCCTGACTCGCGACCTGTTCGAGCGCCGCCAACGGCTGCGGAAATGCACCGATTGCCGCTGAACCGACGGCAGCGTACTGACGGCGCAAGAGTTCCTGCGCCTTGGCAGACCACGGCATCAATTCCGCGTCGAGACAAATCCAGTCGGTTTTCAAAGAGTCCCAGAGTCCTGCCCGATCGGCGGCGTCACGAATTCGAATCAGAAACTGGGATTCCAACTCCGAGGAATCGAAGAACCGTCGCCCCGTACGAGTGAAACAGACACCAATGCCCTCACCGATTACGCCGAAACGCTTCCGCGAAACGTCTTCATGGCGACACAGCACAACTACGGCGCGAGAACCCATGTGCTTTTCTTCGCAAACAACGGACGGAACACCTTCGTGGCGAAAATATGCGAACGCCTCGGCGGGATGCTCGAGCAATCCAGGCTCTTGAGTCGTCTCCGTCGGAGACATCGTCGGCGGCAAATAGATCAGCCATTTCGGATTGGCCGCGAAGCGACTCATGATCTCCAGCGCAGCCATCGCGTTTTCTTCGGGGATCGTTATGTTGTGCTGGAGGCGCGTGGAAATCTGCCGCTTGCCGCTGACGTCTTCCAGATCAAGAAGATCATCATGGGCGTGTTGAGCGCTAAGATCAGGTTGAGCCGTCTGCGGTTGCAGCGGCCGCGCCGGCGCGTAGTAAACACTGTGCGACGGAACGGAAACGATTTCCTTTTCCGGGTAACGGAGAGTCGTGAGCTTGCCGCCAAAAACGCACCCGGTATCGATATTGATGGTGCGATTGAGCCACTCGGGTTCGGGGATCGGCGTATGACCGTAGACGACCGTCGGTGAGCCCCGATAGTCCGCCGCCCAGTTGTAACGAACCTGGAGCCCAAACTCGTCGACTTCGCCCGTTGTTTCTCCAAACAATGCGAAGTCGCGGACTTTTCCCGAACCGCGGCCCTGCATCTCTTCTTTCATTCCGGCGTGAGCGACAACGAGGCGGCCGCCATCGAAAACGTAGTGACTGACAAGACCATCGAGGAAGGTAGAAACCTGAGAGCGAAATTCAGGCGGCTCTTTTTCAAGCTGACTCAAAGTTTCGGCGATGCCGTGCGTGAGCTGAACATCGCGGCCGCGCAGTTTTCGGAGGAGTTTGATGTCATGGTTGCCCGGAACGCAGTAAGCCTGACCTGCGGCAACCATTTTCATGACGAGGCGCAGCACGCCGGGAGAGTTCGGACCGCGGTCAACAAGATCGCCAAGGAAGACAACTTTGCGTCCGGCAGGCGGAGTGATGGATAGCGGGCCGGCGGCGGAGTTCGCATCGGGCTGAATCGTATAGCCAAGCGCGGTCAGCAGCTCGATCAGTTCGTCATAGCAGCCGTGTATGTCGCCAATGATATCGAACGGACCGGTTTCCGTTTTCTTGTTGTTGTACAGCAGGTCGCGTTTGAGTTCGACGGCGTCGGCTTCTTCTGGCGAGGTGAGCACCAGGACATGGCGAAAGCCCTCGCGATCGAGACCGCGGATCGAACGGCGAAGACTCTGCAACTGTCGATGAGCAACGTGGGCTCCGAGCTTGCGGTCAGTGCGCACCTGATTGCGGTCCTGGCAAACTTTTTCGGACACATTCAGGACAATTGCGACCGGAAGGCAGTGAAATTGGCGCGCCAAATCGACGAGCCCCTTTCGATCTTCGGGTTTCACGTTGGTGGCATCGATGACGGTAAGGCGACCGGCTGCGAGGCGCTTTGCCGCGATGAAATGCAAGACTTCGAATGCGTCGTTGGTAGCGGCGAGGTCGTTTTCATCGTCGGACACCAAAGCACGGCAATAGTCGGACGAGATCACTTCGGTCGGCAGGAAGTGTTTACGGGCAAAAGTGCTTTTGCCGGAGCCGGACGCACCGATCAAGACGACCAACGACAATTCAGGGA
>DATAMU010000908.1:0-1969 GCA_036266605.1 Candidatus Acidiferrum sp.
GTGAGCAAGACTCCGCTGCGAAAATGGCCCGTCGCGATCATCAATCCCTCAATTTCGGTTGGTCCGAGAATCGGTAAATGATCCGGCGAGTCGGGACGCAAACCTGCCCAAGTCTCTTCAATGCGCGCATTCGCGAATTCAGGAATCACTTCGATCGCGGCGGAGAGAATCTTCTCGATTCCTCCTGCGGTGATCTGTTTGTCGAAGCCGACGTATTCGACGGTTGCGCCCGCGAGAATCCGGCCATCGTTGCGCGGGACGAGGTAAATCTTCTCGCCCCAGATCACGCGCTCAATTTCTAGTCCATCGGCGCGCAGCGAAACCATTTGCCCTTTCGCGGGACGAACTGGCGCGAACTCTTTCACGCCTTCTATCTCCGTCGAAAAACATCCCGCTGCAATGACAGTCCATTTCGCATTGACTGTTTCATTTCCCAACTTCAATCCAGCGCAGCGATTCCTTTCCTTCACAATTCCAGTGACGCTTTTGCCAGAGAAGATTTCGACTCCGCTTTTCTTGGCGGCGCTCAACAGTGCATGCGTGAACGCGCGATTGTCGATGGATGCTTCGTCGGGCCGCAGCGCTGCGGCTTCCAGTTCAGGGCTGAGAGATGGCTCGAGTTCGCGCGCGTCTTCTGGGCGAAGCGGTTCGGCTTTCAATCCCATTCCGTGGTGGAGCGCAATCAGCGTGCTCAGATCCGCAATCGCCTCCTTGTTGAAGAAAACGTCGATCGTGCCCTTCGGACGAAAACCAACTTTCTCGCCAGAGATTTCTTCAACGTTCGCGACCAGCGATGGATACAGATTCATGCTGGCTTTCGCGAGTGGAACCATCGAGATCATCGCGGGCGATTCTGGCGCGGGAGAAAGGATTCCGGCGCTGGCCCAGGACGCTTCGCGTCCTGGTTCGCCGCGATCGAACACAGCGACTTTCAATCCCGCTTGCGCGAGTTCCAATGCGATGGATGCGCCGATGAGTCCAGCGCCTGCGACTGCTACGTCGAAAGATTTCATAATGCGATTCTAGCGCATTCAGCGCTTGTCATTTTTTCAGCACCGGCGCGCGCTTAGTTGTTGCGCGGTGGCGGCGGAGTGATCGGCGAGGATTCGCCCACGTTGCTGTAGCGGATTTGATTGCCGTCGAGAGCTAAATTGTGTTCGAGAACGATGTCGAGCGTGGAACCGCGCGGGAGTTCGGCTTCGGGGCCGCGCGTCAGTAAAATCGCGCCGAGTCCGGCGAGGCCGCCGATACCGGCTCCGATGCCGGCACCCTTCCCGCCGCCGGCGATTCCGCCGATGCCAGCCCCGGTGGCGGTCGTGGTCGCGACGGTGCCGACGTCCTTGCCTTTTCCGCCGCCGCCAGTGACTTTGCCTTCATTGTCCATCGTTTCGTTGCCGCCGGTGTCGGCGCTGCGTGGGGCGGCATTGAGATCGACGGTGTAGCCGTTCGGGAAAATCATCGTGTTCAGCTTCATGCGAAATTCGCCGCGGCCCTTGACGCGTCCCGGGCGCTTGGCTTCGACGAGTTCGCCGCGGAGATAGCAGCCGATCGGGATGACGACGCGATTGTTCTGGGTGATGGGAAATGAGGTCCGGAAATAGAGGGAATCGCCGGGCTTGGCTCCGCGAGTGGAGATTCCATTTTCGAGAACGACCGCGAAGCGCGTGCCAGCGGGCACGTTAATTGGATCGGGAGTTTGGGGAAGTCTATGAAGTTCGGGCGCTGCGGGCCGGGAGGCAGGTGGTGGCGGAGAGGTTTGCGGGCCGTCGGGAACTTGTGCAAGGGCGGGGAGGCCGATGAGACCGAGAGTCGTCACAGCGGCGATGGTGAGAGTGCGTGTGAGTTTATGAGAGGGTTTCATTCGTTAACTCCATGATTTGTGTATGCGATGCGGAGTGCGCAGCGGGCGGATGCTTGTGAAGTGAGCACCTGCTGGTTCGAGGCAGAGTTTGGGCAGTTGACCCACCCC
>DATAMU010000909.1:0-11986 GCA_036266605.1 Candidatus Acidiferrum sp.
ATTGTGCGCTCTAGCTTGAGATCACTGATTTTGAATCAGGGAACGACAGCGACCGCTTGATTCGAATTGATGCTCTCGGTGTTTGCAGAATCGACCGAAGTTGCAACGTAGGTGTAAGTCGTTCCGGATGACACGGAGTCATCGGAGTAGGTCAGCCCGGTAATGAGCGACGCGTTCAATTGCACGAAGCCGCTGCTCCCAGTGCTTCGATAAACGTTGTAACCCTTCACTGTTGAAGTGCTTGCCGTCCATTTCAGCGAAACCGTGTGAAGTTGCTGCGATGCGGCCGTTCCCGTGAAATTTACGCCGGTGATGTTGGCACCGTTGACTGTAGCGGTCTGCGAGCCGGGAGCAAACGTGAAGTTCGATTTGCTTGGTGTGACCGAGTAGGTGCCGTTCGAGAGTCCCGGGAACGAATAAGCGCCCGAAGAATTCGCCGTCGCCGTCGCGCCAACGGGCCCGCTCAAAACAACTGCCGCGCCATTTCCCGCCGAAGCCGGACTGATCGTTCCAGATAGCGTAAAGGTCGGCCCACTCTGGGCAGACGCGACAAAGTTCACTCCGGTGACATCGCTGCTTGTAATCACGGCGGCTTGCGTCGTGGGATTGAAGCCGAAGCCCGAGGCGCTTGGCGTAACGGCGTACGTGCCGGCCGACAAACCCGAAAAAGCGTACGTGCCGTTGCTGGCCGCCGTTGTGGTCGCGGTGGCGGCGCCGCTCAAGGACAAAGTCGTAGCGGCGCTGGGAGCTGGACTCACGGTGCCGGAGATTGCGAATGTGGTCTGTCCACCCGGCGTTCCGCCGCCGGGCGTCGTCGGTGTCGAGACGCTGCCGTTCGGCTTGACGGTACCTGTGCAGCCAACGCTGCACACCAAAGCGCCGAAAATGACGAGCCCCAACCAGGCTCTGCCTTTGGACACGGCCCCTTTGTGGAACTGCCTCGAGGATCGCATAAGCCTCCAACCGTTCTCGGTTTAGGCTACCAAGAGGCTGCGGATCTAAGCTCCGGGACCAGAGTCTAGTTAAGGTACAGGTATTTAAGCCTGCCCGACTGGCAGGTATATACCACGTTTTGAACTGTTCGCGAAGCTGTATCGGTTGTGCGAAGGGGAATCGGGCAAGGATTCCCCACGCCGTTATGGAATTGTGACGCTCGCTGAGTTCGAGTCGGAGCTCTCTGTGCCCGACGCATCGACCGAGGTCGTCACATAGAAGTACGTCTTGCCGTTCTGGACCGTGGAGTCTTCGTAGCTTGTGGTCGTCACAAGCGAAGAGTTGATCTTCGTGAAGCCGCCAGTGCTGCTCGTCGTGCTGCGGTACACGTTGTAACCGCTGACCTTAGACGTGCTGGCGTTCCAGCTTAGGGTTACGCTGTGCGGCGCGTTGGAGGCGGCGGTGAAGTTCACGCCCGTTTTATTCGCTCCACTGAGTGTCACGTTCGTGCTCCCCGGAGTAAAGGTGAAGCCCGAGTTACTCGGAGTCACGACGTAGTTGCCGTTGGCCAAATTGCTGAAGGTATAGGTGCCGGACGCATTTGTGGCTGTCGTTGCGCCTGCGGCTCCGCTCAGTGTCACCGTCGCACCGGCGCCTCCGCTACTCGGGGTAATCGTGCCCGAGATGCTGAAAGTGGCCGCCGCCGCTTTCGCGGTGAAGTTGACGCCGGTCACATTGGCGGTGCTGATCGTCGCCGAAGCGCTGGTCGGAGTGAAAGTGAATCCGCTGTGGCTTGGGGTGATGGCATACGTGCCTTTCGCCAATCCGTTGAACGTGAAGGCCCCCGATGCGTTCGCCGTAGTCGTTTGGCTTGCTGCCCCACTGAGGGTCAAGGTCGTTCCTGATCCGCCGGTTCCGCTGACGGTACCCGTAATCGTGAACGTCTGTGGCGCCGAGGCTGTCGCCGTGAAGTTTGCGCCGGTGATATTCGTGGTCGTGATCGCTTCCGCAAGCGATGCCGGGCTGAACGTGAAACCGGTGTGGCTCGGGGTCACGGTGTAGCTGCCCTTCGCAAGGCCGGTGAACGTATACACGCCCGACGCGTTCGCGGTTACGGTCGCGGTCGATGTGCCGGTCAACTTGACCGTCGCGCCGTTGCCGCCCGATCCGCTGATCGTACCGGTGATCGAGAATGTCTGTGGCGCCGTAGCCGTTGCGGTGAAGTTTGCGCCGCTGATGTTCGCCGTCGTGATCGATTCCGCGAGCGACACTGGGCTAAACGTGAAGCCGGTGTGCGTCGGTTTCACGGTGTAGCTGCCCTTCGCGAGGCCGGTGAACGTGTAGACGCCCGACGCATTCGCCGTCGTCGTCGCCGACGAAGTTCCGGTCAAAGTGACTGTCGTGCCCGAACCGCCGGTTCCGCCGATCGTTCCTGTGATGGAGAATGTCTGCGGCGTCGAGGCCGTCGCCGTGAAATTCGCGTTGGTGATGTTCGTCGTCGAAATCGACTCAGCGAGCGAACCCGGGCTGAAAGTGAAGCCGGTATGCGACGGCGTAAGTGTGTAATTGCCCTTCGCGAGACCAGTAAAAGTGTATCCGCCGGAGGCATTCGCCGTCGTTGTCGCAACCGACGTGCCAGTCAGCGAAACCGTTGCTCCCACACCGCCCGCCCCGCTGATCGTGCCCGAGATCGAGAACGTCTGCGACGAGACAGCCGTCGAAGCGAAGTTGACTCCCGTCACATTCGCAGCTGTAATCGTCGTGTTCTGCGCGCCAGGGTTAAACGTAAATCCCGTGTGACTTGGCGTTATCGTGTATGTGCCTTTCGCGAGGCCGGTGAAAGTGAACGCGCCACTGGCGTTTGTCGTTACCGCTGCGACGCCTGCCCCGCTCAACGTCACCGTCGCGCCGACACCGCCCGCTCCGCTCACCGTTCCAGAGATCGAGAAGTTCTTCGCCGCAGCATTGTTTACCGTGACCGAAATCGAAGCGCTCGTCGTCGCATTGCCGGCTGCATCCTTCGCAATCGCATCAAGCCGGTGCGCACCGTTGGCGACTTTGGTGGTGTCCCACGCCAAGAGGTACGGCGCAGCGCCATCCACCGCGCCCGCATTCACGCCATCAACCTGGAACTGAACGCTTGCGATCCCAACGTTGTCCGAGGCGGTCGCAGTGGCATTGACTGTGCCCGATACTGTCGCGCCCGCCGCCGGAGCGATGATCGACACGGTAGGCGCAGTCTTATCGCCGCCTGCGTTGTTCACCGTTACCATGATCGCTGCACTGGTCGTGCTGTTGCCCGCGCCGTCGGTAGCGATGGCTTTCAGCGTGTGCCCGCCGTTCGAACTCTTTGACGTATCCCATGAATAGGCAAACGGTGCGGCCAGGTCCGGCGCGCCCACCACCGCTCCATCAATCTCAAATTTCACACTCGCGACGCTGACATTGTCCGTCGCGCTCGCGGTCACGTTTACCACGCCCGAAATTTTCGCACCGTTCGCCGGGGCCGTAATCGAAACCGTCGGTGGCGTCGTGTCCTTCACCGAATTGTCTACTTTCACCACAACGCTCGCGCTCGTGGTGGAGGTGCCGGTGTTGTCCGTCGCAATCGCACTGATCGAATGCGATCCGTTCGAGAGCGTCGAAGAATCAAGCACATACAAGTAGGGAGCGGTGAGGACATCCGGGCCGACGTTGCCGCCGTCGACCCGAAACTGCACGCCCTTGACGGATCCGTTGTCCGAGGCCACGGCCGTAAGATTCACTTTGCCCGAAAGGGTCGCGCCCACTGCAGGGGACGTGATCTGCACCGATGGCGGAGTATTGTTGCCGCCCGTGGTCGAAAATGTCTGATCAGAACTGCTGGCGTTATCCGTGCTGGTAGTGGAACGAACGCGGAAATGGTAGGTCGTGCCTTGTGCCAGGCTGCTCAACGTCATCTGGTGAGCCGTCACCATCTTGCTGCTTACCGGCGTGCTCACGCCGTACACGGAGGTCGTGCCGTAATCGATTGCAGAAGTCGATGCTTCGTTCGTCGTCCAGTTCAACTGCACCGAAGTATTAGTCGCACCGCTCGCTTGGACGTTTGAGATCGCTAGGGTTCCGCCAGGGTTGGAGGAGCCTTCACCATTGCTCGGGCTAACAATTCCGGCGCAGCCGCTGAGTCCTAGACTCAGCGCGAGCAACCCTGCAAGTGTGAGTAGGAAGAATCGTGAACGTGCGCTTGCAGAATGAAATGCCCTCAGCATTTATCAATCACCCCAGTACGTCAGCGGAATCGCGCGGAGAAATTCCGACCAAATTTCATCGCGTAGTTTGGAGACTACTCAGCGGCAACGGGGGTGGGTAACTGGACACTCGACGCAAATGAGGGCAACGCGGTGGGAGGGTCTTAGTACTGTCCAAAAGGGCAACACCCCTAATTGGGGTATCGGAGAGAAGCATCAAAGCCGATGACTTTATGAAAGTACAGGCTTTAGTGTAGATTTTGATATCGAGCGAATCCCTCCTAGTACCCGCTCGGATTTACCCACGATTTTGACCTTAGAATACGCGATATTCTGAATGTAAGGCCGTAACTACCCTGGGCATTGTTAAGCGTCGGAACGGAAAATCATCCGCTCGAAGACGCCTTCCGAGCACGAATATCTGTCTTTGCCGGCGTATCGGACGATTTCGCTTGATCGCCCAAGCGTTTCTTCAGGTGACCATCGAGTTCCGCCAGTGATCGTTCAAGATTTCGAAGCGTCAACCTCAACTGGGGAATCTGCTCGCGCGCAAGTTCCACCATGAAGCGGTCCTCGTCGTCCGCGTGATTTCGCGAACGGGTGACGTACTCGCTTGCGCTTTGAAGCAGCTCTCCCAGCAAAAATAGGTTGTCAGCGCACATTGGTTGCTTTGACATTGTGACCTATTCGATTGAAGTAACCGCTTTCCGCATCATGGGCAAGCATAGATTGCCCTTTGGGGGAAACCATACCGTCGTGGGTCTACAGTGGGTTAGGGAACCCATTAGTAGTTCTAAAAGCGTTGTGGTAGTTAGGTTTAGGGTTTCGAAGCGATGAACTGGCTCAAATATTTCTAGTTGGGCTTGGGGGCACTGAAAGGCCGAAGCAAATGTCAGGTATACATGGTATCGACCTGCATTGCGGCCGATAGTCGAATATATGCAAGCGCCGAAAGGCGTACGTCGAGGGAGGACAGTTTTTTATGCTCGCGGCTTTGGTGACCGTCGCATTCCTGTTAGTAGTCGGAATCGCGGCCTACATTCTATATCTCACGCCTAATCCAAAGGATCAGATCTAGCCCGATTCCTTTTACGCAAGTCATCTCGTTCACGAAGGCGCGCTGCGGCGCGCCTTTTGTTTTTGTCGTCGTGCGTTTCCGGTGGCGCCTTACCGCATTATGCGCCGCGCCGATGTTCTGCTAAATTGCTAAAGCACGTCGGAGAGGTGGCCGAGCGGTTTAAGGCGCACGCTTGGAAAGCGTGTGTAGGTTAACCCCTACCGTGGGTTCGAATCCCACCCTCTCCGCCACTTCCTTCCTAGAGCTCTCGGCTCGTCACCCACTCCACTTTCAATCTTTAAATTCGCCGAACTCCCGACAGAACGTTCCGCCCCGTAACCAGAAAAGATTGACAACCCGCCGCGGAAGAACTATTCAAGATGGGCGAAAGCAAACGCAACAGAAGAAAAACAAACGAAACCAGGTCGGTTCGTCCAACAAACATGACGGAATACTCGTTTAGAAAAAGCGCCTCGCTGTTTTTTTACCTAAGCCTATGGTTGTTTGCCGGGTTTCTTGGCGTGTCCGCGGCGAATGCCCAGAGGAACGTCGTCGTCATTCGTCCAAAGGAAATCAACGACGTGCTTGTGAATCCCGGAATGGGCATTACGACATTTCAGCGATTCAACGGGCAGGAGCCGAACCCGCCCCTGAAATGGTCCGAGGTTGGCCCGGTCGCGAAGTTGCCGCAGGCAGCGACTCATCCGGATTTTCCCGACACATCCGTCTCTTACTGCCGCTGGTATTGGAATGTGCTCGAGCCCGAACCCGGAAAATTCAACTGGGCGATTGTGGATCTCGCGATCGAAGAAGCTCACGCGCACGGACAAAAACTCGCGATTCGCCTGATGCCGTATTCGAACGAAGACCCGCTCCCGGAATGGTTTCGCAAATCAGGTAAGCGTGCGAACAAAGATTCCGACAAGGACGGAAAAATCTGGCAGCCGGATTTTGCCGATCCTCTGTACTTCAAGTATTGGAGCGAACTCGTTGCGGCAGCCGGCGCACGCTACGACGGCAACCCTTATCTCGACAGCGTGGACATTTCTTCCGTCGGATACTGGGGCGAAGGCTGGAGCCCCTACATGCCGGCGTTCTCAGCGCAAAAATCGCTCATCGATATCTGGCTCGACGCGTTCAAACACACGCCGCTTCTGATGAATTTCGACGAACCCGACGCGCTCGCCTACGGAACGCAGCACGGCGCCGGCTGGCGGCTCGACTGCTGGGGCGACATGCGCGTCAATTCGAACGATCCTTATTTCCCGGCAGAAATGCTCGAAATCTATCCACAGCAAATCGTGCGTACCGGCATTCAAGATGTCTGGCAACGAAGCCCGGTCTCACTCGAAACCTGTTACACCGTTCCCGGATGGAAGGAACGCGGCTACGACGTCGATTACATCATCGCGCAGGGGCTGCGCTGGCACGTCAGCAC
Organism: Candidatus Acidiferrum sp.; assembly: GCA_036266605.1. GTDB lineage: Bacteria > Acidobacteriota > Terriglobia > Acidiferrales > UBA7541 > Acidiferrum. The sequence continues at coordinate 6,656 of DATAMU010000909.1, forward strand.
AGCCAACATAAAATCTTCGCCCATTCCTGCCGAGTGGAAGGGCAAGTTCGATGAGTTCCAGAAAAAAATCGGCTACCGATTCATCCTGCGCCGCTTGGAGTACACCAAGAACGTTCCGTCGGGCTCGATGATGCCTGTCCACATGTGGTGGCTCAACGATGGAATTGCTCCGATCTACGGCGAATACAATCTTGTGATGGAGTTGCGTTCGCCACAAAAATCAGCACAGATTCGAATTCCAGTCGACGTCCGAAAGTGGCTTCCCGGCGATGCTGTCTATGATGGTTCGGTCTACGTTCCTGATGATCTCGCGGAAGGGAACTACGAAGTGCGAATCGCCATGCTCGATCCAAGAACCGGCCTCCCCGCGATTCGCTTCGCGAACGAAGGCCGTCAGTCCGACGGTTGGTACGCCATGGGCGCACTCACGGTGAAAAATAGTGAACCGAAGCCTTAGACTCTGTTTCTTCGTTGTTCCTCTGCTTTTTTCACTGTTTGTATCGCAGCCCTCGCGTGCACAGAACGCTCCCCCAGCGGACGCGTTCGAAGTCTTGCAGAAGCCGAAAGACGGCCCGCGCATCACTCCATTTCTCCAATACCAACTCGACGAAGCCTGGCGGCAGGACGAAGCACAACAAAAAATCTGGGAATCGATCAAGACTGAAGACGATTTGCATCAACTCCAAAATCGACTGCGCGCCGACCTATTAGAAATGATCGGCGGCCTTCCCGAACGCAAAACCGATCTCCACGCGCGCATCACCGGCAAAATCCAGATGGAAGGCTTCTCGATCGAGAAGCTGATCTTCGAAAGCATTCCTGGCGTCTACGTCACCGCACTCGTCTACTCACCCGACGATCACTCCACAAAACATCCCGCCGTCCTCGTTCCCGCCGGTCACGCCACCAACGGAAAAATTCACTATCAAGTTCTGAGTCAACGCCTCGCCAGCCGTGGCTACGTCGTCATCGCATGGGATCCCGTCGGCCAAGGCGAGCGTAGCCAATTCTGGGACGCGAAAGCAGGGAAGAGCCGCTACAACCTCGTTTGCGCTGAACACGCCGTGATGGGCAATCTCGCCTATCTCGCCGGCGCGAACCTCGCGCGTTGGGAAATCTGGGACGGCATGCGCGCCGTCGACTACCTACTTACACGCCCCGACGTCGATCCCGATCGCATCAGCATCACCGGCACCAGCGGCGGCGGCACGCAAACAACGCTCATCGCGGCACTCGATCCTCGAATCAAAGTCGTTGTCCCGTCCTGCTACATCAGCTCTTTGCCCATGCGTATGGCCAATCGCATTTTCGCCGACCCCGACAGCGATCCCGAGCAGGATCTCTTCGGCACGCTTTCGAAAAACGTCGGTTACACCGGCTTGCTGCTCCTGATGTACCCGCGCCCCGTGATGATCGCCTCCGCTGTCTTGGATTTCTATCCGATCGAAGGCGCCCGCAAATCTTTCCGCGAAACGCAGCGAATCTACGAGCGCCTGAATCACGCCGATCGAATCGCCATGGCCGAGGGCTACCACGGCCATCAATACTCCGACGAAAATCAAGAAGCCGGCCTCGACTTCATCGATCGCTTCAACGCGATGCCGCTCCGCACCGGCTTGCTGAAGGCGAAAGAACTGCCCGACAAAGATTTGCTCTGCACAAAGTCCGGCCAAGTCATGCTCGACGAAGCCAACGCGCGCTCCCTGATGGACGTAATTCACGAATACTACGAAGATCACAAAAGCTCGGCTCAAAAGAAATTCGCCGCCAAATACGACGAATCCCAGCCGCCCAACATTGGCAACTGGACAACGACGCGATTCAACGGCGCGCCGCCCGCCGCAAATCAAATCACCTGGGAACTCAGTGGCAGCGCCACCGTCGGCGAATTCCAAATCGACAAGTACGTCCTGCGTCACAGCCGGCTTCTTGTCATGCCATTGCTCTACATTCACAAATCCGACGGCAGTCGAAACGACGCGCTGTTGTGGTTCAAAGAAACCGGAAAGGCAACGTCTTCCGATTGGCCGCAAATCGAAAAAATTCTCCGCGCAGGCCACGACGTCATCACGTTCGATTTCCGCGGTCTCGGTGAAACGCGCATGCCCTACACCGCTGTTTCTCCCGACGATCCACTTCTCGGCAAACTCGACTTCGATCACGCCTACATGAATCCGCTCTCCGGCGTGCTCGCCAACCACGTCTACAACTCGCTCTTGTCCGGCCGCCCGTACTTCTTCCAAATGATCGACGACGCGATGATCGCGAAGCGCTTTGCCGAGCAAAAGCTCGGAACAAAAGTGTTCACCGTCGCAGCGCCCGGCGAAGCATTCACAATCGCCGCGGCGATCGCCGACGCCGAGTCCGACCTGAAACTCTCGCGCGAGTCAGACTCCGTCCTGCTGAAATGGCAAGAATTGGTAGAAAAGAAGCAGGAGGCCTGGCCGATTCAATTCCTGATGCCAGGCGGCGCCTACATTCAGCAAACGCACTAGCCGCCGCGTCGCTACTTCACAAATCGCAAAATTCCAAATCGGCTAGGCACGTGGAATGTCCCGCCTTCCGGTATCGAACTCCACGCAAGAAAAGTCCGCTTCTCATCTCCGCCACGTCCAGCTGCACGGAAAAAATTCACTCGCCAAACGTCGCCGCTCTTGATCTTTCCCACGCCCATAGCTGCAAGCGGAATCCGGATCTCCGTCAGCCAACGATAATTCTTCTGATCAATCTTCGTCGCATGCTCGAATCCCGAATTCCAAGCTGCGTCATTAAATGGCGTCTTCGTTTTCTCGATCTCCAAATCAATCCACTGATTGTTTGGCGCCACTTCAAATTCGTAGTAGTGCGTGATCCGCTCCGGCTGCGGATTCGCGAAAACTTCCACGACATCGCGATTCCACAATTCCCATCGCTCTTTAGCGACATCCTCGCCTTCATAAACGTTCAGCGATTCGTAGTGCCCTGAAAAAGCAAAATAAACATACCGATCGCTCCAAACCGCCGCCACACGCGTCTTAATCGCCGCATTCTCCGTCTTTCCGGTCGGATCGTGATCAAATTCAACCCACTTCGCCTTCTTCCACACAGCCTTCGACAAATCGCCATCGACCGCAAAATCGCTTGCTGAGTGCGTTGCAGTCGCCTCAATGTTGCTCGAATACTCCTTGTCGGCCTGACCTGCCGTTGACTGAGCAACCGCCAATCCGCCGCTCGTACTGACCAGGACGGTCGCTAAGCCCAACAAAAAAATCCCTAACACTTTAGAAATTGTCATGAGCTTGATTGTGAGCTCCTCCAAGAAAATACATCGTATCCTTCACGTCGTTTGAGTTCGCGCAGAATTTATGCCACTCTGACGACCGAAAGTAAACGATACAGAACAAAATCAAAAATAAGTTACCCGCATCTCCCAAATTTTGGCTTTCCTATTACATCGTTCTCCACGGAGGAACTCGTGACCAAGCTCAATCGCAGGCGCTGGCTGGAAACCATCGGCGCAGCCGCCGCCGCAACCGCACTCCCCTCAAGTGCATTCAGCGCTGCCACGCCACAACTCAAGTCCCCCGAAGGTTCCGGCAAAATGAAGCTCGACCTCGCCGACTTCCGCCCCAAGTCCATGCTCCACGCCCCCGTAACCAAAATCGAAAAATCCCGCTATCCCGTCATCGACATCCATACCCACCTCTCCATCCGTGCCAACGACGTCAACGGCGTCGGCCTCGGCGAAAAAATGGATTTCCTCGCCACGCCCGATACGCTTCTCCCCGTCATGGATCGTCGCAATATCAAAACTCTCGTCAACCTCACCGGCGGCTCCGGCAAAGGCCTCGACGAAACCATCGCGCGCTTCGACAAAACTCATCCCGATCGCTTCATCACCTTCACCGAACCGACGTGGGACCACACAAATAAACCCGACTATCCAAAATTCCAGGCCGATGAAATCGAAAAAGCCCATCACGCCGGAGCCCGCGGTCTCAAAGTCCTGAAAACTCTAGGCCTCTACCTCCGCGAAAACGTCACCGAAGGCAAACTCGTCAAAATCGACGACCCGCGCTTCGACCCCATGTGGGAAGCCTGCGGCGCTTTCGGCATGCCCGTCGCCATCCACGTCTCCGACCCCGAAGCTTTCTTCCTCCCCACCGATGGCACCAACGAGCGCTTCGAAGAACTCAACAATCACCCCGACTGGTCCTTCCACGGCAAAGATTTCCCCAGCAACATGGAACTCCTCGAGGCCCGCAACCGCATGATCGCCAAGCATCCCAAAACTCAATTCATCGTCCTCCACGTCGGCAACGACGCCGAAAATCTTGCCTACGTGAGCGAGTGTATGGATCGCTTTCCCAACATGACCGTCGAGATGGCCGCCCGCGTCGGCGAACTCGGCCGCCAGCCACGCGCCTCTCGCAAATTCTTCGACAAATATCAGGACCGTATCCTCTTCGGCACCGACGCCGTCCCCAACGGCACCGACACACCGCAGCAGATCTACGGTGACGAGCTCTACCAGATCTACTACCGCTTCCTCGAAACCGAAGACGAATACTTTGACTATGCGCCAGCACCCGTCCCACCCCAGGGCCGCTGGCAAATTTACGGAATCGCCCTTCCCGACGGCATTCTGAAAAAGGTCTACAACGAGAACGCTACGCGGCTGCTGAACCTCAAGTCCAAGTAATCGGACGCTCTGAATTCGCCTGGGTATGCACAGGCACGAAAACCGTGCTTGATGGGAAATATTTCTCAAATTTGGGAAATATTGATTGACACTCTGGTCTCTTTCTGACAAAACCCTTCCACGCAACCCAATTTCACCCACGGAAGCTCACTCATGACCAGGTCTTGGCTTCGATTTGTCCTGCTTCTCACCGTAACGGCAACCGCCACTCTCGCCCAACGTCCCGGTGACTTCAAAATTGTCGGCCCCGGCGGCGGCGGCGCCATGTTTCGCCCGGTCGTCAGCCCCCATGACGAAAACACCGTCCTCGTCGCCTGCGATATGACCGGCGCCTACATCACCCACAACGGCGGCAAGTCCTGGCGCATGTTCAATCTCCGCGGCGTCGCCGAATTCTTCGTCTTCGATCCTCACGACAAGAACGTGATCTACGTAATGTCCACCGCCCTCTGGCGTAGCGAAGACGGCGGCGATACTTGGCACGTGATTTACCCGAAACCCGCCTCCATAAAAGGCGTCAAGATGAACTCCGACCACTCCGACGAAGACGTCCTCGCCGATCCAAATCCGCTCGGCACCATCACCGCGATGGCCATCGATCCCGCCAACTCCAAAACTCTTTACGCCGCAGCGGCAACCGGTGAGCGAAG
>DATAMU010000910.1:0-12419 GCA_036266605.1 Candidatus Acidiferrum sp.
GATGTGTCGCCGGATGCGTTCTGGCTTTGGCGTTCGCTCGAGTGCTCGCCGGAATGCTCTACGGCGTTACACCGTACGATCCGTTCACGCTCATCACAGTGGTGGCTGTGGTTTTGCTGATAGCCTTCGTCGCGTCGCTGATCCCAGCCGTCCGTGCATCGCGCGTAGAACCGATGCAAGTCCTGCGCGAAGAATAGGGACCACGCGTCCGGACGAGCGCGTCATTTGGGTGCCGCACCCTTAGGTTTTCAAGGGTGCGGGTTTAGATTCAACCGTCGGCGTCGGTGCCTAGGGCAGCAAGGTCGAAGCTACGGCGAATCGATACCGAAACAAGAGCAGACTTCACGCCGAGTTCGGCGTTTATTTCCCTGCTCCCTCATTACGCGCCCTTACTGCGCAAAAATTCCACGACTTCCAGATGCTTTCTCTCTTCAGCGATCGAGACCGCGGTTTTTCCGTCGTTCGCTTTCGCGTGAATATCCGCGCCGTGAACCAACAAATCCTTCACGATGTTGAGATGCCCGTTCGCGGCCGCCGTCAGCAACGGCGTATAGCCCGGTCCATAGCGATAATTCGCATCCGCGCCGTTTTCGAGCAGCCAGATCGCAATCTCTTCGCGACCGCTCGCAACGGCGCCTGTCAACGCGTTGTATCCCGTTCCATTCGTCGCGGCCGCCGTCAGATCGGCGCCCTTTTCAAACAGATACTTCACGATCGCAAAGTGTCCAAACGCAGCCGCCAGCGCAACCACCGGAAATCCATCCGGCGAATACGCGCGAGCTAATCCGTCGCCATCTTTCTCAACAAAATGCTCGACGCGCTCCATCTGCCCGGCCGCCACTGCTTCGTGAAATTCCAGGTGCGCTCCATGCGCGATTAAAAAATCGCGCACCTCGGTTCGACCGCTATAAACCGCCGCCAGCACCGCCGACTGCCCCTGCTCGTTCTTCGACTCCGCGAGCGGCGGATCCTCCGCCAGCATCGACTTCACCTTCCCAGCATCGCCCGCGCGAATCGCCGCAAAAAATCCCTGCACGTCGCTCATTCAAAGCTCCTGAAGTCCGGCAAATTGGATGACACACCGAGAGGAGTAGTTAGCACGCAGCTCAAATTGTGAAAGGTGAAATGTCCGTGACTTCAGCGCCGCGATCGATCCTTGCGCACCGCTTCATCAATCAGCGCATCCAGCTCGCCGCGCGTGAGCCGCACCGGATCGTCCGAATGCTCCGCCGAATCGCTCGTCACCGGCAACTCCGCGCCTCCGCCCGGAGGAGGCACAACGTAATATCGCGTCCGCGCCGCCATCAACTTCGCCACTTCGCGGCTCGACAACAACGTCGGTGTCCCCGCCAATTCCGCCGCCAGCGTAATCTTCGCGAAATGCTCGATCGTCTCCATTCGATAGAACGCCGTCAGCGTGTCCGGCCCGCAAGTCACTGCGCCGTGATTCGCCATCAGCAACGCGTCGTAGTGCGGCACATACGGCTCGATCGCCGCGCTCAACTCCGGCGTGCCCGGCGTCCCATACTTCACCAGCGGAATCTGCCCCAGCCCGACGATCACTTCCGGCAGCAGCGCCTGATCCAGCGCGCGTCCCGCCACCGCAAACCCTGTCGCCGTCGGCGGATGCGCATGGCAGATCGCCTGCACATCGGGCCGCATCCGGTAGAACAACAAGTGCATCGCCAATTCCGACGACGCCTTTCGCTCGCCCGCGATATGCCGGCCTTCGAGATCGATGATCACCAAATCATCGGGCGCGAGCATGCCTTTGTTCATGCACGTCGGCGTCGTTAGCACGCGCTCTTCGTCGAGCCGCACCGACAAATTGCCTTCGCACGCCACAATGTAGCCGCGCTCGTACATCCAGCGCCCAGCCACGCACAGATCGGCACGATGCTGCTGTTCAGATTTTGCTGAGCCTGGTAAGAGAGATCCCGTCGCCACGACACGACTCCTTGCTGGCGCGAATTATCTTCGGAACCACGTAGGGACACAAGCCGAAATTACTGCTCGCGTGGCAGGGCGGACGCGATTACAACGAATCGAAACCTGGCCGTCGTTGCACTCTTTGGCCAGACTCTACGCGTAAATTCCGCGCAATTTCAGCGCGCTCGCAACGCGGTCGATCGCCAACATATACGCCGCGATGCGATTATTCACGTGGTGCAACTCGGCGTAGCGTACCACTTGGTCGAACGCGTTTTCCATGACAAAGAGCAGCCGGTCGTTGACTTCGCTCTCTCGCCAGAAGAAGCCCTGGCGATCCTGTACCCACTCGAAGTAACTGACCGTCACACCGCCGGCATTGCCCAAAATATCCGGCACAGTGAAAATGCCCTTTTTGTCGATGATCGCGTCGGCCTGCCAGGTCGTCGGACCATTGGCGCCTTCGCACAAAATGCGCGCCTGCACCTGGTTGGCATTCGTCTCTGTAATCTGATTTTCGATCGCCGCGGGAATCGCGATGTCGCAAGGCTGAAAGAGGACATCGCGCGCGGTCATCTTCTGCCCGCCGCCCGGGAAATCCTGCAGCGGCCTCTTCTGCGTGTACACCCAGTCGATCACCTTCGGCACGTCGAAGCCCTTATCGTTATAAAGCCCGCCGCCGATGTCCGCGAGCCCAACGATTTTGTAACCCTTTTGCTGCATCAGCATCGCGGCCAGCGAGCCGACGTTGCCGAATCCCTGAATCACCACGCGGCAGCCATCGGCCTTCATGCCCAGTTTTTTCAGGGCCTTGTCGCAGCACATCATTACGCCGCGTCCGGTGGCTTCGCGTCGTCCCGCCGAGCCGCCCAATTCGATCGGCTTGCCGGTAACAACCGCCGTCGTCGCCTGACCAACGTGCATCGCGTACGTGTCCATGACCCACGCCATGGTCTGCTCGCCCGTGCCCACGTCCGGTGCCGGAATGTCGCGCTCGGGCCCAAGCCAATTCGCCAGCTCAGCGGTATAACGCCGCGTCATGCGCTCCAGTTCGCCGCGCGTCATCTTGCGCGGGTCGCAAATGATCCCGCCCTTGGCGCCGCCGAATGGAATGTTGACGACCGCGCACTTCCAAGTCATCCATGTCGCCAAAGCGCGCACTTCATCCAATGAAACGTCGGGCGCGAAGCGAATTCCACCCTTGCCTGGCCCGCGCACCGTCGAGTGCAACACGCGATACCCGGTGAACACTTCGAGCTGCCCGTTGTCCATCCCGATCGGGATGTACAGGGTGATTTCCTTGCTCGGATATTTCAAATACCGGTAGACGCCCTGCTCGAGTCCCAACTTCTGGGCCGCCACTTCAAAACGCGCTTCCGCGTTCTGATAGACATTCATTTCTTCTGGTGCTGGGGCGTGCGCCATCGCAAACGTCTCCTCTGACGGGTACTGCCGTCGCTCGGTCCGGCCCGCAAATCACACACGGGCGGCATTTTAGGAGCCAAGAAAGGCTGTTGGTTGCGGGCTACCCTACCCGCGCAACCTCGCTTAGCCGGGTGGCCAGTATAACGTTGCCCGCTCGAAGTTAAAAGATTGAGGTCGCCACAAATACGCCGGAATGCCACGCTTGAATCAACAGCCTCTTGTGCGGCTCTTAGTAGCGCTGGCGTCTCGCCGGCGTTTTTCGCGTCGGGCTCACGTCTTTCAGTCTGAAAGCAAGAGCTGATTCGCGCCGAGATGAGCTTGTCAACGACAATCACCTCAAATTCGTGCAAAAATATCGCGATGGAAAGTCGTTCCAAACCCAACGGATTCGCCGGCCTCCGCGTCCTCTCCCTCGAGAGCCGCCGCGCCACCGAAATGGCCAAACTCATCGAAACCTACGGCGGCGTAGCCGTCGTCGCCCCCTCGATGCGCGAAGTACCTCTCGAAACCAACACCGAAGCCCAAGCCTTCACGCGTAAGCTGCTCAACAATGAATTCGACGCCGCAATATTTCTGACCGGCGTCGGCGCGCGGGCCCTCGTTCGCGTCGCCGAGACCGTCTGCCCCCGGGAAGACTTCATCGCCTCCCTGAAGAAAATTCCCATCATAGCCCGCGGCCCGAAGCCCGTCGCCGCATTGAAAGAACTCGGCATCACGGCACTCGTCACCGCGCCCGAACCGAACACCTGGCGCGAACTGCTCGCCTCCCTCGATCAAAACAGCTCGGCGTTGCCTCTGAACGGAAAGCGAGTCGCTGTCCAGGAATACGGCGCACCAAACGCCGAACTCCTCGCCGGCCTCATCGAACGCGGCGCAGTCATAACGCAAGTGCCCGTCTACGAATGGGCGCTCCCGGAAGATGTACAACCTCTTCGCGACGCAGTCACCGCCCTTACAAACGGCAATATTGACGTGGCTCTGTTCACCACGTCCATCCAAATCATCCACTTACTGAAAATCGCTGCCGAACTCGGCAAAGAGAAAGAAACCGTCGCCGCCTTTGCGAAAATTCTCGTCGGCTCCATCGGCCCCGTCACCTCGGAAGAACTTCGGGCCCACGCCATCGCCGCCGACATGGAGCCCTCGCACCCCAAGATGGGCTTCCTCGTCAACGAAGTGGCCCAGCGCAGCACTGAGCTCCTCGCCAAAAAAAGAGCCGCGGCCGATACTTCAGCCGCGGCGTCAAATTAACTGAACTCAACTCGACTTACTGCAACTTGAACTGGATCGTCACCGTCAGATGCATCGGCACGGCCTTGCCATCGAGCGTTGCCGCTTGATACTTCCACTGCCGCACCGCATCCATCGCCGACTGATGCAACATCGCTGGCCCCGACACGACCTTCATCGACGAAACACGCCCGTTCACGTCGACCAGCGCATCCACCAGCACTTGCCCTTCGATGTGCCGCGAACGCGCCAACGTCGGATAAATCGGCGGCACCGACGAAATCAATTTTGCCGTCTTCACGTCCCCGCCGACCGGCAACGGCGCTGCGGGAGCCACAGGCTGCTTCGAGTTTCCGGCGACCAGTCCGCCTCCAAACGCATCTCCGGCCGGCACGATCTGTCCCGATGAATTCAACGCAAGTGCTTCCGCTTCGCCGACGACCGCTCCCGTCGGTCGCGTCGCTATCGGCGCCGCCAGGTGAACTTCACCCAGGCTCGGCTTCTTCACAACGGGGGCTGGCTCCGCCAACCTCTTGTAAGCGGAGAGTTCCGCCGACGCAGTTTTGTCAACCGTCTTCGCAAGCTGTGCCGAAGGTGGGTTGTTCGGCGCGTTTTGCTGCGCGTTACCGGCTGGCTGGTTCGCCGGCACTGGCTCAGAATTGATGTTCGACCGATTCGGCGTTGCCGTCTTGTCCACCGGCTTTGGCGCGGGCTGCGCTGCGCTCGCGTTCGAATTCGCTGCAGACGCTTCCGGCGTGACTGGCGCGGGAGCAGTTGCCGCTTCCGCAGTCGTGGACGATGCCTGCGATGCCGCGCCCGAAGAATTGCGCGAATACCACGTCGCGCCCGCGGCAACCAAAATCAATCCAGCCGCAATCGCGCCGATCAAAATCGCCTTGTTGCTCTTCTTCGGTGCATGCGCCGCCAGATCGGTCGGAGGATCGGTCAAATACGATTCGAGGAGTGGCTCGACTTCCTCTGTTCGGCCTTCTTCTTTCGCCGTCGCAGGCACCGAGGGATCCTGCACTTCGAATTCGATGACGCCATCGTCACGGGACTCTTCCTTCGCGGTCAGCTCGTTTTGAGAGTGTGTCGCCGCATTGCGTGCCAGCGGTTCGAGCCACGACGGAATTTTCACTTCGTCCTGATCCGTCGGAGTCAAAGGCGCGCTCTTGATCGGCGCAACCGGCTTCGTTGCTTGATTCTGCTGTCGCGAAAACTCGAGAACCTTGTTCACCGGCGCCGCAGGCGCAATCGGAGCCACAGGCGCAATTGGCGCAGCGGGCACGCTCTTCGCATCCCCCAACATCGTCGCGAGCTGTTCTTGTAGCTTCTCGCTTTCGCGCCGGAGCACATCGGGCGTCGTGGTCGGCACATTTGCCGAAACCTGAATCGTCGGTGCGGCAGGTGCGGCTGGCTGAGGAGGCGCGATATTCGACGCTGGCGCTTTCGGCGCGGGCGGTTGAATCGAGATCGGAGCCGACGAGGTCATTCCGCTTCCCCATCCGTCGGTCAGTCCGGGAGCCTTCGGCAGCGGCAAAGAGTTTGGCTTCGATACAGGCGCATTCGCTTCCGGGCGCGCGGCGAAAATCGGCGCGGCTGGCGACGCCGCAACTGGCTGCGAAGCGGGCTGCGGAACATGTGCGGCAGGAATCACGGGAGCAACGGGCACCGCTGGCTTCGGCTCAACACGCGGAGCCGCATTCACAGGCGCAGGCGCTGCCGTTTTCGGTGAAACGGATGCCAAAGCTGGCGCGATTGGCGCAACCGGTGCCGGTGCTGGACGCGCCGGCGCGGCCGCAACGGGCGCGCTCGGCGCCGTCGTGCGCTCGCCGGGGAAACGCATCCCCCAAAATCCCGCGATCGCTTCGGTAAATTCCAGTTCCACGTATCCGCTGACGTTCCGATAATTCTTCGACTTCACCACCTGGCAAACGACTTCTTTCTTCGTCTTGTCGTTCGTCAAAAACAGCAATTGCCCGGCGGTCACCGTCGAGTTCAGCCGGATCACCGCGCCGTTGTGCATCACCAATACCGTCTGCGTCGATTCCGAAAACGGCTCGCGCTTGTCGCTGCCTTCCACCGTGCGCGCGCCGTTCACTGTCACCGGCACTTCCAGCGGCACAGGCTGCGGTTTGTTCGCTTCTTCCACTCCCGCCGCCGTTCGGGCAGTCGTTCCCGGGACACTCGTTTCGAGATCTTTCGCAGTTGGAGACATCGGTCCGCTCACTTAGGGGGCTGAAATTTTTGTGTCTGCAAGCGGAATTTTCAGGCACACCGACCAAGGTTAGAGAGGCCGCTTGAGGACGATTGTCATCGTACGAGCCTCAACACGCGAAAATATACTGGCCTTCCGTACAGGTGTTCGCGTTCCGAAACCGCCAAATCCCCGCCCCAGTAGGGGCTGGATCGAGTCGATACACCCCAATCTCCTGCGCAATTTTCTCCGCGCGTCTCTGCGTTATCTTTTGACTTTGTAGCGCCGGCATCTTGCCGGCATCTTTCCACCGCGTCTTGGCAACGCGTCCCGCGTACTTCCGTGCTGGCCGCCCCTTCATGCCGCCAACACGCAACTCTCTCCGCGCACCCTCTGCGCTCTCTGCGTCTCCGCGTTATCTTTTTCTCTTCTCTCCGCTTTTCACTTATTGTCTCGCGTCGCCGGCCCCACAGGCCCCAGTGGCTGCCGAAACTTCTCATCAATCTCCACCTGATACCCCGTCACAAGCTTGTTCGTCTCGTTCGCCATCCCGATCACCGCCTGCAACTCGTGGAACATCGCATCAGTCATACCCTTGTTCCGCGCCGACGCCGTATGCGACGCGATGCAATAGTGGCAATTGTTCGTCACGCTCACCGCCACATACAAAAGCTCTTTCGTCAGTGGATCGAGCGCTCCCGGCGCCATGATCTGCTTGATTCCTTCCCAGGTCCGCTTTAGCGTTTCCGGATCGTGCGCAATCGCCTTCCAGAAATTGTTGATCCAGTCCGTCTTTCGCGTCGCCATGATGTCGTCGTACACCGCACGGACTTCCGGGCTCGCATCGCTATATTCGATCAGCGGAAATGTAGGCATGAGTTCTCCAAATCACGTGTGAATCAACCATTTCAAATTAGCAGGAATTCCGCGCATCGCGCAAAAAGCGAAAAGCCCACGGCTTGAAAACCGTGAGCTTCATCGCGCCTGAGAGAGAAAAAACGGTTGAGAGGGAGAGAAGGAAAAGCCGAGGTCGTTCTATCGCGCTTTGCGGCGTTTGGTTTCGCTCGGCTGTCTACGAGCGATACGACGCAGCCATCTCGAAGTTCATCGCCAGACGCATATCGATCTGCACCGCCGCATACCGCGCGCAAACCGCGCGTTCCGCATCGCACCAGCTCGCCAGTCCCGGGAGCCGGTTGCTCGCCAGCGCGGCAACCTTGTTCACCATCGAGTAGTACGTCTTCACGAATCCAAGGCCGCCGGCTCGCGGATCGAGCGTCGGCGTCAGTTCGTGCAAAGTCGCGAAGGTCGCAAAATCCTCGCCCGTCACCTGGCGGTTGTCCACACGCGCCGCTGCCAGCACCCCTACCGATACTGGGTGCGTCGCGACCGCGGCCAAGACGGCGCGCCAGTAGTAGAGCGCAAACTGCGAGAGCGCTACGACCGAGATCGAAAGTAGAATGGCGGCAAACATGGGTGGTTCCTGATGCCTTCCCTTCACCTGTAAGTTTCGCCGCGCAGATGTATCACACCTATAGCCCCGGGGTACCACCCCGATGGAACCTCCGGCCAGACATCCACAAGTTATTCACAGCTAAGGTCTTGCGGTTGTTAGCTTCCGAACCTAAGCTGCATCGCCGTGCTCTAAACTTCACCTTGCCGGAGCCCCCCATGCCCCTTCCCACCCCTTCGTCGCAATCTACACGCCGCATCCTACTGATAATATTGACCTTATCAGTCATTCCCATGCTCGCGACAGCCCAGTCCACAGACGATCCCCACGCCAAAGACCGCCGCGCCATCTCACAACTCCTTACCACTCAACAAGATGACTGGAATAAGGGCAACGTCGACGCCTTCATGTCTGCGTACTGGAAGTCTCCTGATCTGACGTTCTCAGGCGCCAGCGGCACACAGCGCGGATACGACGCCGTTTACGCGCGGTACAAACGGAGCTATCCGGACCGCGCCTCGATGGGCCACCTCGATTTCTCGGAACTCGAATTTCATTTCACCGGCAACGACGGCGCGCTGGTTCTGGGCCACTGGCACCTGACTCGCGAAAAATCAGGCGGCGGCGACATCGGCGGCGTGTTCTCTTTGGTCTGGCAGCGCTTCCCCGAAGGCTGGCGCATCATTCACGATCACACCAGCGCCGTAACTCCATCGAAATAAAATCATCGAAATAGCGGCGTTCAGAAATCGTCGCCCGGAAATTATCGTCGAGAAAATCGGCGACGAGACATTACCGTCGAGAAAATATCGATCGGCTGAATGCGGGCGTTGTACCGCGAACTCCTTCGTGCGCGATTTTTTTTGCGCGGCGCCTTTCGTTTTCTTTTGCGAATTCATGCGATGATTCATTTTAGCTTTTGTCACTGAGGCTGCATGATCGTCCAGCAGGCCGTCCACCTCGGAATCATCGGTGCGGGCATCGTCATCGTGATGATGTTCGTCCTGTGGCTGATTCATCTTCGCCTTCGGAACGCCGGCATCATCGACGTCGGATGGGCGCTCGGCTTGGCACTGCTCGCGATCTTCTACGCGTATGCCGGGCCGGGCTACCGTGCGCGCAAATATGCGCTCGCGGTCATGGTCGGCTTCTGGGGATTTCGGCTCGCGGCGTATCTTTTATTTTCGCGCGTCATCGGCCACGCGGAAGACGGACGATACAGCCAACTGCGCAAAGAGTGGAAGCGGCATCTCGGCCTGCGATTTCTTTTCTTCTTCGAGTTTCAGGCGCTGCTCTGCGTTGTTCTGTCGGCGCCGTTTTTGATCGCCGCTTTCAACCCCGGTGCGCCGCTCGGCCTTCTGGAAAAATTTGGCGCTGGGATTTGGCTCGTCAGCATGATCGGCGAAGCGATTGCCGATTTGCAGCTTTACAGGTTCAAGAAAAATCCCGCGAATGCCGGGAAGACGTGCCGTGACGGCTTGTGGAAATATTCGCGCCATCCGAATTATTTCTTCGATTGGATGACGTGGGTTGCCTACGCTGTGTTTGCGTTTGGTTCGCCCTGGGGATGGCTCGGGCTGATTTCGCCGGCGCTGGTTTTATATTTCCTGCTCGATGTCACCGGCATACCGGCGACGGAAGCGCAGGCGATTCGGAGTCGCGGCGAAGAGTACCGTGAGTATCAGCGAACAACGAGTTCTTTCGTCCCATGGTTCCCGAAAAAAAACGAAATCAAATCCTGACGTGCAAAATATCCAGCGCGATTCTCCTGCTCCCGGGATTTCTCGTCTTCCCTTTCGACTTTCAACTTTTGACTGTCGACTTCTTCAGATGATGTCGAGGATTTCTTCGTAGCGTTTGAACGGTGGAACGAGGTATGCGCCGGCGAGTTCTGTGCGGGCCCACTGCAACATTTCGCGGGCGACCTCGAAGCCGCGCTCGCGTGCATTCGCACCGGCGGCTTCCATGGATTTCAAGACGGCTTCGGGAATCACGATGCCTGGCACTTCGTTGTTGAGTCGCAACGCCTGCTTGTAGCTGTTGAGCGGCCAGATGCCGATCATCACCGGGATCGATGGTTTCGCGCCGAGTTTTTTTACGAACGAATACCAATGCTCGGGATCGAAAATCGGCTGGGTCATCGCGTAGTGCGCGCCGGCTTCGATCTTTGCGTTGAAGCGTTCGATTTCCGCGTCGATGTCGTCGGCGACGGGATTCACCGCGACGCCGATCGCGAAATTGGTGGCACCGCCCAAAGTTTTTCCGGCCCAGTCGGTGCCTTGATTCAGGCGATGCAGAATTTTCACCAAGCCGACGGAATCGACTTCGTAAACGCCGCTGGCTTCGGGGTAGTCGCCGACCGACGGAGGATCGCCGGTGATCGCAAGCACGTTGCGAATGCCGCCGACGGTCCACGCGCCGAGCAGCATCGCCTGCAAGCCGATGATGTTGTAGTCGCGCGTGGTGAGGTGAGGAATCGTTTCGATGCCGCGCGCTTCGAGGGCGCCCGAAGTCATCAGCGCGTCCATGCCGACGCGCGCCATCGCACCGCTGTTCACGTCGATGACATCAACCTTGCCCGACGCCATGATGCGGTCGACTTGCTCGTAAATTCGATCGAGCGACAAACCTTTGGGCGGATCGATTTCAACGCTGATCGCAAATTCTTTCCTCTGTAGCTTCTTGAAAAGTTTGCTTTCGGGATCGCGTTCGGAGACGACTGCCGGTTTCGCAGGGGCTTCGACCGCGACATTCGCCGCGGCCTTGACCGGCGTCAGTGATTTCACCGCGTCAGCCATTGCGCGAATGTGAGCGGGCGTCGTGCCGCAGCAACCGCCGAGAATGCGAACTCCGAGTGACGCCGCTTCGCGCGCGAATTCCGCGAAATATTCCGGCGAAGATTTCGGGTATACGATGCGGTCGCCTTCACGCTTCGGGAATCCTGCATTGGGCATGCCGCTGACGCGCACTTCGTCAGCGCCTGCGAGCTGGCCGAGAATCGGCAGCAATGACTGCGGACCGAGCGTGCAGTTCGCGCCGATGACCTGAACGTTTTTCGATTTAAGGTGGGCGGCGGCATCGGCCGGGCTCAAATCGCCGTACGCAGTGCCCTCTTCGGAATAGGTAAGCTGCGCGATGATCGGCAATCCCGAGAACGAGCGAATCGCGTCGATCGCGAGCTCAAGCTCTTCGATGTAGGTGAACGTTTCGAGAATGAAGAGATCCACGCCGCGCTCTTCGAGAGCGAGCGCCTGCTCGTGGAAAATGTCGAGAATCTCTTTCGGCTCGGGATGGCGCGCTTGCACGCCGATGCCGAGCGGGCCCATCGAGCCTGCGATCAAAATTTCGCGCGACGCCGACTCCCGCGCTTCGCGGGCGATTTTCACGCCGCGGCTATTGAGCTTTTGCACGTCGTCGCCGAGGCCGAGCGGCTCGAGCTTGAAGCGATTGGCGCCGAAGGTGTTCGTCTCGATGATTTGCGCGCCGGCTTCGATGTACGCCATGTGCGCGCGGAAAACGGCTTCGGGCTCGATCGCGTTCAGCTCGTCGAGGCAACGATGCGGCCCGACCGAATCGTGCAGATACGAGCCCATCGCCCCATCAGCGATCAAAATCGAACTTTTCAAACGTTCATTGAAATCCTGGATCTTCACTCAAGCTCCCTGAATTTCTAGCAAACCCAAAAACCGCCCGGGGTGACAAAGGCGGCGGCAATACCAATTGCGTCCAATCCGTACGACCAAAAAGTTCCATCTACGGCAGATTCCAATGCCATCGAACGATCCCGCAAAGTCCGGTCGAAGAATAAGTAGATGAGCCACATCCACTCTGCGATTCGGACCGGAAACAATCCGACCATGTAAAGGACTAGGTACGCGGACCCCGTGGGGGGCGGCAACAGTTTCAGTGCCATGTACCACAAGGCTCCATACGCCGCGCCCGCTGCTATTCCAATGCCCGTTCTCGCGAGACCGACTTTTACGATCGCGGTCTTCGATTCTGGATAGCGTCTCCGAAGCACTACAGCCGCGGCGGTATAGCCGATAAGTTTCACGCCGACAAAATAGGCAAACCCTAGCGGCGCAGGTCCACCGGCCATCGCGGTTTCTCCCGAATCAGCGTTTCGTCGTTTCCATGAGGCTGGCGACGGTGCTCATGAGGTCGTACTTGGTGAGAATCTCGAAA
>DATAMU010000911.1:0-4374 GCA_036266605.1 Candidatus Acidiferrum sp.
CTTGCCGGCTGTTTTTCCGCCAGCTGAGGACTCACCGCAACTCGAAACATCAATCAATCAATCTTCGGCGCCACCCAAGCCCCTCTTGCCGCTTCAATCTTCTCCGCCACCGCCAACACCAACTCCTCTTCATGCGGCTTCCCAACCACCTGCACCCCAATCGGCAACCCGTCCGCCGACATCCCCAGCGGCACCGTAGCCCCCGGAAATCCCGTCAAATTCGTCCACTGGCTAAACCGCATCGTGTCCAAATAACAATGCAGCTTGCCGCGTTGATAATTTCCTTCGCTATGCCGAAACGCCGGCTCCGTCGAAACCGGCGAAAGCAAAATCTCCATATCCTCCATCTTCCGCATGATCTCCGCGCGCAACTCATCGCGTTCGGTACGCCCGGCAAGAATCGCATCCGCGCTCACCGGCTTCTTCGGCAGCGCCACCGAAAAATATTCTTTGAATATCGGACTCAGCGTCTCTTCATGGCCCTTCACTGTGTCAGCCAAAAGATGCGCAACCACCGGCCCAAAGAAAAACCACCAGCAATCGATCACGCGATCAAGCCCGCGGAGCCGAAATGGCTCAACCGCAAATCCCGCGCCCTCCAAAATTTTCCCAGCCCGCTGAACGGCCGCATCCGTCTCTGGCGTGGCCTTGCCTAGAGCATCCGTTTCCAACACACCGACTCGAACCTTCTTCAATCGCTCGGCGACTCTCGCAGCATCCGCAATCGCCACCGGCGCCGACAGCGCATCTCCCGCATCCGGCCCCGCCACAACCTCAAACATCGCCCGCACATCCGCAATCGTCCGCGCCATCGGCCCCACGACGCCCAGCCACGAAAGCGCCCCCGCTCCCGCCGGATAGTGTCCCGTCGAAGGCACGCGCCCCGGCGTCGGCTTCAGCCCGCAAATCCCGCAAAAATGTGCCGGCACGCGAATCGATCCGCCGCCATCGCTCCCGATCCCGCCAAACGAACATCCCGACGAAATCGCCGCCGCTTCGCCGCCGCTCGATCCACCCGCCGAGTACGCCAGATTCCACGGATTGCTCGTACCTCCGCGAATCTGGTTGTTGCTCTCCCACGCCATCAAAAATTCCGGCGTGTTCGTGTTCCCCAAAATAATCGCGCCCGCCGCACGCAACCGCGCTACCAGCGGCGCATCCTCCGCGGGCACATAGTCAGCGCGCAGCGGCGACCCCGCCGGACACGCCAGACCCGCTACATCAATGTTGCACTTGATCGTCATCGGCACGCCGTGCAGCGGCCCCAACTCAGCGCCTCGCGCAACCGCCTCCTCTGCCGCTCGCGCCTGCTTTCGCGCGCCCCCCGCATCCAGATTCATAAACGCCGTCAGCCTCGGCTCCAGCTTCTCAATCCGCGCCAGCGTCGCCTCCACCAACTCCACCGGCGACACCTTCCGCGCCCGCACCGCCGCCGTAGCTTCCGCAATCGTCGAATAATTCGAAATGTCCATACCCTCTTCCGCTCGACGGCATTTGGGTGCCGCACCCTCAGGTTTTAGAGGGTGCGGTTTTTCCGCAGCCCCAATGCGGTTGATCCGCCTCGCAAAACCGCCCAGCGAAAACGCCCCGCCGATGTTACACGACCCACTCATCTCTCAAAATCATTTGACGCCGCCCAACTCACCTCGGACAATCATCTCAATGGTTAGCGGCTCCCCAATCGAACAACTAAAGCTCAGCCATCGCAATCTCACACAGCACTCCTGGAAAAATTCCTAATGCCAAGCTCTTCTTCTCGCCCGACTTTCTATCTGCTCTCAGTCTCCGTGATCTTCGTCATCATCGGTGCTTCAGGCCTACGCACCAAAGCAACGCACGCCGCCAATCACGCTCCCGCATCAACCAACGCTCCCGCCAACGCCGCCCCACCCTCCGACTCCACCGACGCACTCCGCTTCAACACCCTCGGCGTCGCCTACATGAACCAGCAAAAATTTGCCGACGCGCAAAAATATTTCGAGAAATCCCTCGTCGCCGATCCAAAATTCTCCATCGCCCGCGTCAATCTCGGCGTTTCTCTCCTCAGCCAGCAAAAACTCGACCCAGCCCGCGCCGCCCTCGAACAAGCCGCGAAAGAACTCCCCAACGATCCCTACGCCTGGTACAACCTCGGCCTCGTCTACAAAGACTCCAGCGAAATCGAAAAGGGAATCGCCGCCTTTACCCACGTCACGCAACTCACTCCCGAAGCCGACGGCTTCTACTTCGTGGGCTACCTCCAATCCCAATCGCAGCACTACGACGAAGCCATCGCCGCCTTCAACAAAGCGCTCGAAGCTTTCCCGTTCCACGCCTCCGCCGAATTCGGCATCGCCCGCGCCTATCAGCGCAAAGGTGACGCCGCCGCCGCGCGCGAACACCTCGCTCGCTTCCAGAAAATCACCACCGAACATCTCGGCACGCCCTTCGGCGCCGGCTACGGCGACCAAGGCCGCTACTCGCTCGCCGAACTCCCCAAAAGCACAATCACTGCCGCCCCCGTTCCAATCAAAGTTACGTTCTCGGTGCCCGCAACTGCCGGCGGTCAACTTGGCGGGATGTCGGCACGACACAGCGCTGGCGTTTGTGTCATCGACTACGACGGCGACGGCAGGCCCGATCTTTTCTACGTAAGCGCAAGCGCCGACAACAACAGCCGCCTCGAACGCAATGGCGAACGAAGTTGGGAGGACGTCACAAAAGCTGCAGGCCTCGACAATCTCAAAGGTCCCGGCCTCGGCTGTGCCGTCGGAGACTTCGACAACGACACGCGCCCCGATCTCGCCGTCTGCCTCGCCGACGGCGTCCACCTCTTCCACAACAACAATTTCAACAAATCTTTTGAAGACGTCACGCAAGCCGTTGGAATCAAGCGCGAACCCGGCTGCGTCGGCGTCACGTTCGTCGACTACGATCACGACGGCGATCTCGACCTCTACGTCACGATGCAACCCACTGCCGCCCGCACGCCGCAAGAAGCCGCGCACAACGTCATGTGGCGCAACAACGGCAACAGCACATTCACCGATGTCTCCGCCGAAACCGCCCTCGGCTTCGACGCCACCGGCGCAGGCGTAGTCACCACCGATTTCAACAACGACCGCGCCGTAGATTTCGTAGTCGCCGGCGGCCAAGCCGGCGCGTCGATTCTGCTCAATCCCCGCGAAGGCAAATTCACTCCGCTCGCAACTCCCATCGACTTCAAAAAAGAAAATCTCCCTCCCGCCGTCGGCGTCGTCGCGCTCGACTTCAACAAAGACGGCTGGATGGATCTCGCCTTCACCCACGCAGGCGCGCCCGGCATCAGCCTGTGGCGCAACGTCGAAGGCAAACGTCTCGAACGCGTCAAACTCCCCGACCTGAATTGGCAACACGGATGGGGAATTTCGCCGATCGACTACGACAACGACGGCTGGATCGATCTCATTGCAGTCGGCGAAACCGCGTCGGGTGCAGGCGAAGTTCGTCTTCTCCGCAATCTGGGTTTCGACGCAAACGGCGCCAGCACTTGGGCCGACCTTTCACACGACACGCAGCTCGACAAAATCAAACTCACCCAACCTCGTGCCATCATCGCTTCCGACTTCGAGGGCAAGGGTAATCCCGATCTGATCATCACGCAGCTCGGCGCCGATCCGCTAAGAGTCACATCCGACGGCCCCAACCAACACTCTTGGATGACGATCAATTTAAAAGGCCTGAACGACAACAAGTCCGCCATCGGCACAAAAGTCGAACTCTACGCCGGCGCCCTCTATCAAAAATGGGAAGTCCCCGGCGCCAGTGGCTACCTCGGCCAAAACGCCCCCAGCATCCTCGCGGGACTCGAAAACGAAAAGAACGCTGAAGTCGTCCGCCTCCTCTGGCCCACCGGCGTCCCGCAGGATGAAATAAATCTCCCCGCCAAAAAGGACGCAACCATCTCCGAACTCGATCGGCGCGGCAGCTCCTGCCCCGTCCTCTTCGCCTGGAACGGCCGCGAATTCGAATTCATCGCCGACATGATCGGCCCCGGCGTCGTCGGCCACTGGGTCGCCCCCAACGAACGCGACGTCCCTGACCCCGACGAATATCTAAAAGTCGCAGCCAACAGCCTCAAGCCGAACAAAAACGGCCTCCTCAGCTTCCGCTTCATGGAGCCCATGGAAGAAACCGTCTACCTCGATCAGGTCCGCCTGCTCGCGATCGATCATCCTTCCAATTACAACGTCTTCCCCAACGAGCGCTTCGCCAACAATCCGCCATTTCCCGAATTCAAAGTGATCGCCACCAGCGCGAGCACCAGCCACGCACCCGCTGGCGCATGGGATGACAAAGGCCGCGACGTCCTTCCGCTCCTCGCCAAACACGATCGCAAATACGTCACCCAGTTCG
>DATAMU010000912.1:0-3325 GCA_036266605.1 Candidatus Acidiferrum sp.
CGGCAAGATTGACGATGCAATGGCCGCCTATCAGAAGAGCGCCGAACTCGATCCGCCCAACGCCGCGCAGGCGTATCGCAACGCGGGCATCACTCTCTATAACGCCGGCAAAATGAAGGAAGCTGTCGAGCCGCTGAAGAAAGCCACCGAACTCGATCCGAAGAGCGCGCAGGCGTGGTATCTGCTCGGCGCAGCATTGGTCGGCGCGATGGAATACAAGCAGAAGGGCGACAAGATGGAAGTCATCGTTCAGCCGGGTACTGTTGAGGCGTACCAGAAGGCCGTCGAGCTGGATCCTAACGGGCCGTATGGTCAGCAGGCGAAGCAGGGGCTCGAAGCACTCGCGCAAATTGCGCCGGGCATCGACACCAAGACCAAGAGCGGCAAGAAGAAATCCTAACTCCTGACGCCGAATCCACTCTCACTTTTTCAAGGCCGGCTCCGCAAGGAGCCGGCCTTTTTGTTATTGGCCGCGTCTCTCCGTTCTGTCTCTGCGCCCTCTGTGAACTCTGTGGTGAATATTCTTCCTGCCGCGCATCGCGCTGGCCTGAGCGTTTCGCCTCGCGTATGCTGCACGCAGCAGTGTGGGAGAACGCGTTCGCAAAGTGTTAGATCGTAATTCGGATTTCAATTCGGCTGAATGGCGCGTCCTGCTCGATTGCGCGAATCCCAACGTCACGCTTCTCGAGCTCCGCCCAGATCAAACGTCATCACTCGATTGGCAGCGGCTTGTCGCAGTCGCGAACGATCAAGGTCTGCTGCCGCTCTTGACGCGAAAACTCTCGCACGCAGAACCGCAAATCATTCCACCAGAAGCGCAACAATCTCTGAAATTTTTTCTCCGCGAACAGACAATTTTTGATTTGCGCATGTTGGCCGAGATGTACCGCATACTCGATCGCTTCGCCGCCCAGGGCATCGCCGTGATGGTGACCAAAGGCCCGGCTTTAGCGCGACGCTGCTACGGTTTTTCCTTCGCGCGGCAATACACCGATCTCGATTTTATCTTGCGTGACACCGACGTTCTGCGCGCCACCGAGACGCTT
Organism: Candidatus Acidiferrum sp.; assembly: GCA_036266605.1. Taxonomy (GTDB): domain Bacteria; phylum Acidobacteriota; class Terriglobia; order Acidiferrales; family UBA7541; genus Acidiferrum. Next base: position 1,047 of record DATAMU010000912.1, read on the forward strand.
ATTTCGCTCGGCTACGACTCCAAAGTCCCGCCGAGCGCAATTCGTGCGAAGAAACCCGCAGGCGAATACGCATTCACGCAACTCGCGTCAAAACTGCTCGTCGAGCTGCACACCGAAAAAACATTCCGCTACTATCCGAATCCGATGTCGGTTGAAGGACTTCTAAGTCGCAAAGCAAGCGTGAGGCTCGGCGACCAAGACGTCCCCGCGCTCTCGATCGAAGACGAACTCCTCCTGATCTCAATCCACGGCGCAAAACATTTCTGGGAGCGCCTGCTCTGGATTGCCGACGTCGCCGCACTGATTACGCACAATCCAATCGACTGGAATCGCGCCAGCGCAATCGCGCTCGAAGCGGACGCACAGCGAATGCTGCGCATTTCGTTGCTGCTCGCCAAAACTGTCGCAGGCGCCACGCTGCCCGCCGCGGCTCAAGCCGATGCTGAATCTGACTCAGGCGCGCTCGACATGGCAAAGCAAATCGCCGATCGTCTTCCTCACGTTGACGATCAGCCGATGAGCCTCCTGAGTCGCGCCCGCTTCCGGATCAAGATGCGCGGCGGCGGACTCCCCGGACTCACCTACCTGCTTCGCCTCACGCTCGCCCCTACCGAAGAAGATTGGCTCGCGAGTCCCGAGAGTGAAAAACAGAACGCCCTCAGCGCGCTCGAAAGACCAATTCGCCTCGCGCGCAAGTATGGCAAGCATAGATAGCGCGTCGGAGTTTTGAGGCAAAAAATCGCGGCAAAAAAGAGGCGAGCGTTTCTCTCAGTCACGCTCGCCCCGCAGGCCACTCGCTGGATGTCGAAATTTCTAAATATTCGTGCTATGCACCGTGCGATGCCGCACTTTCGCCGGTGTACCCTCCACAAACGGATCGGCCGCCGGCAGCGCAACACTCATCGTTATTTCCTTTTTGTCGCGCGTCACGGTCAGCGTCGCTGTTTCGCTTTTCTGCGCCAGCTTCTCTCGCAATTCGCCCAGCGAACGAATCCGCTCGCCGTCGAATTTCGTAATCACATCGCCGGCCTTGAGTCCACCTTTGTCGGCTGCGGACCCCGAATGCACGCTGCGAATAAGCACGCCTTCTCCGTCCGGTACGCCGAAGAAATTGCCAAGCTGTCCGCCGATATCTTCCGCGTCGATCCCTAATCGTGGATGAAACGGCGTCGCGAGCGCCAGATTGTCGCCGTCGCCAAACGTCACGACCGGACCGTCAGGTGGCGTCAGCACTCCCGGCATGTCCGGAACTTCCATCTCCGGCATGCGAAACGCAAACGAGCCCGGCATCGTTCCCGACATCACGCGATGCAATTCTTCCGCCTGATCGAGTTTCGCGCTCAGCGATTGCGCATGCCCGTCGCGCCACACCTTCAGTTCCACCGTGCGCCCCGCCGGAATCTCGCGAATCATCCGCCGAAATTGTGTGGCCCCCTCGACGCGCTCTCCGTTGACTTCCGTGATGACGTCCGTCTCTTTCAATCCCGCTTTCGACGCAGGGCTATCCTTCGCGACGCGTCCAACCACAACCCCGCGCTCCGCCTGCAGTTTGTACTGCTTCACATTTTCGGGAGTAACTTCGCGCGCCTCGATGCCGAGATAACTCGGCCCGCCCTCATCGTCGCTTAAAACCGCAATCGTTTCCGGATCTTTAGAAATCTCGATCCGCGGCCGCAGTACCTTGGTTCGCCCGCTTTCTTGATCCTGCGCGCCCGCACCCGCGAACGCGGTCGTCGCGCTTTGCGCCGCAGCCGCGCTCGAATGCACCGGCAACGCCATCAACGCCGGAGCCAATACCGCAACTCCTGCCGTCCCGATCCAAATATTTTTCTTCATGATTTGCCGCCCCCTTGCTCGACTTAGACGCAAAGAACGCGAAATGGGCTGGCTATGCGACAACTAGACCGTAGAATTAAACCGTGGACCGCAGAGCAATGACGCGAATCCCACCATTGATCGTGTTCAAATGAATCGGCGCGCCACCCTTGCCCAATTTGCCGCGCGTCTCGCGAGGTTTCTGCGAACTCAACAAGGAAAGCGGCAGCTCCGAGAAAAAACTCCCGTTCAAACAGCGCGCGTCCAGTTCCGCCTGCGTGCTCGCCGGAACCGCCAGAACCACCGACCCGTTCGTCGTCTCCGCAACCGCGCCAATCTTGTTCTGCACGCGCAGCAGCTCCAGATGCACATTGCCGTTCGTGGTATGCGCGTGCACCGCGCCGCCGCCATCGAAGACGTCGATGTTTCCATTTACCGTGCGCAGATCTTCCACCGCTTCCACG
>DATAMU010000913.1:0-2770 GCA_036266605.1 Candidatus Acidiferrum sp.
ATGGTGGTGCTGCGCAAGTCCGGTGCGGAAAACGAGCCGCTCATTCGGGTGAAAGTTGGTCGCGGCGCGAACGGGCAAACGCTGCCGGGGTTTTCGCCCGCGCAGGAAGACGAACGGATGTAGCGCGGCTATATCGGGTTCGGAATTGGTAGCGCCGGCACCTTGCCGGCGTTTTTATTTTTTTGGCGTTCATGGCGCGATCGCAACGTCAGAGCGGAAACCGCCGGCAGGATGCCGGCGCTACATCAGACCGAGCGGACTGGCATGTCCACGATGTCGTCGATCTTGATCAGCTCTTTGATCAGGAACGGTTCGCCGTATTGCACGTCGATCATGTGGCCGTAGTAGCGGGCGAGCCGGTTCATCTCGTCCTCAAGCTGCTCGAGCCCCAAATACACTTTGCTTTTTGCCTCGCCCTTTCGAGGACGAAACTGCGAACCATACGAGAGAATCGCTTTTCGGCGCTGCTCGTAGTGCGGCGTGATGTCCACCACGAATGACGGCCGCAGATGTTGCGCAAACGCTGTCGAATATAAAATCTTGTGCGGCCGGTAAGCCTCGCCGAGCGCTGGAAGATTTTTTAATCCCGCAAGAAAGCATCCTTCATATCCCAGCGTCGAAGCGTTGTAATGATCGGGATGCCGCGCTTCCCAGTAGGGAATGATCACGGTTCGCGGCCGCAGCTCTCGAATTTTTTCTGCAAGGCGCAGCTTGTGTTGCCGGCTGGCCTGCACGTCCGAATCGGGCACGCCAAGAATTCCCCGGTAACTGAGCCCCATAAACTTCGCCGCAACCGCCGCCTCTTTCGCCCGCGTCTCGACGGTCCCGCGGGTTCCCATTTCGCCGGCCGTCAAATCGAGCACGCCGGTCTTGTATCCGCGCTTGGCCATCTTGATCAGCGTGCCGCCGCAAGTAAGTTCCACGTCGTCAGGATGCGCAGCGATCGCAAGCACATCCAGGTTCATCGAAGCTTCTTCTTTTTTCTTTTTCATAAAATGAATTCTAGCAGCTTCGCGTTTGCCGCGCTTTTGCTGCGCAGCCACACCTGCATGACAAACGGATTGTGCTAACGTTTCTGCTCGATGGAAAGGCCGCTCGTCAATCAATCGCCACTCGTTGGTCAAGTTGCTCTCGTCACAGGCTCGGGCAAACGCCTCGGCCGCGAAATCGCGCTCGGCCTCGCACAACACGGCGCCGACGTGGTCATTCACTATCGCTCGTCGGCAGATGATGCGCGCAAAGCCGTTGCCGAAATCGAAAAGCTCGGCCGCCGCTCGATTGCGCTGCAGGCGGACCTCGACGACGTTTCGCAAATTCGCACCCTGTTCGAACAAATCGCGGCCCAACTCGGCCGCCTCGACATCCTCGTCAACAGCGCCGCAAGCTTTGTCCAAGAAGAATTCGCCCGCACGACCGAGAAGGAATGGAGCGAATCGCTCGACACAAACCTGAAAGCTCCATTCTTTTGCTCGCAGGCCGCCGCTCCGCTGTTGAAGAAAACCAACGGCTGCATCATCAATTTTGCCGATGTCGGAGGCATCCTTGGCTGGACCGGCTACATTCCACACTCGATCTCAAAAGCCGGCGTCATCATGCTGACCAAATGTCTCGCCAAAGAACTCGCCCCTGAAGTGCGAGTCAATGCCATCGCGCCAGGGACGATCACGCTACCCGACGACGCTCCCGAACTCGAAGCCAACTTCATTAAGCAAGCGCCGCTGAAACGCAGCGGCCGCCCCGACGACATCATTGACGCCGTCGTCTATCTCGCCACCGCAAAATTCGTCACCGGCCACACCCTCGTCATCGACGGCGGCCGCGTCTTGTAGCCTCGGGAAGTTGATAAGGAGGAACTCCATCGGAAACTCCGTAGCCGCACTCGCCCCGAACCGCTCATTGACGGAGCGCACGTTCACGTCCGTCGGGTTCTACGCGCTGATCGCGATTTACGCTGCCTCTCGCATCCTTCAGGCCTATCCTCAGCGGTTCCCGATGATCGCAGTCGTCGCACTACACGTTTTGCCGCCGCTGCTTTTCGCGTGGCTCCACGGTCGGCTGCTTTGGGGATCGCGTGGGATATTGGCTTTCTTCGCGATTTGTTCGGTCGTTGGCAGCGTGGTGGAAAATTTCGGCGTGGCAACCGGGTTCCCGTTCGGCCGATATTTCTTCACTGAAGTAATGGGCCCCAAAATTTTTCACGTGCCCATTCTTCTCGGACTCGCCTATCTCGGCATGGGATATCTGTCGTGGATAGTGGCGAGCCTCATCCTCGGATGGGAACGATCATCGCTTCATGGCTGGCGCCTGTTTGCGCTCCCCGCGTTCGCCGCGCTCGTGATGACGTCCTGGGATCTGTGCATGGATCCAGTTTGGTCCACCCTCGTTCGCGCGTGGGTCTGGAAGGACGGCGGCGCCTACTTCGGCGTACCTTTCAGCAACTTCGTCGGTTGGTATGCCAACGTTTTCATCATTTATCTGCTCTTCGCCATCTTCTTGCGCTCGCGAGTGTCACTTACAGAACGAATGCCGCCGAGTTTCTGGCAACCTGCATTGTGCTTCTACGCGGCATCCGCTGTTGGGAACTTCTTACTCTTGTTCACGCACCCTACCGCTGCACTCGTCGCCGATCCTTCCGGCAAGCTTTGGGACTTTCGCAGCATCACGCAAACCTGCGCTTTGACTACCGTGTTCACCATGGGCACGTTTTTGCTCCTGGCGTGGATCCGCGTCGCGGACCGTCATCCCGACGGCTCCTCGTAGTAACTCTCAA
>DATAMU010000914.1:0-2534 GCA_036266605.1 Candidatus Acidiferrum sp.
CCCGAATCCGTCCTCACCACCAGCGGCAAACAACTCCTCCAAAACTTTCTCTCTCTGTAGGCGGTTTCTCCGCGGTGTCTCGGTGCACTCTGCGTCTCTGCGTTATCTTTTTCTTTCTTCTTCACCAATCTAAATCCGCCAGCACCGCTCCATACATCTCCATCCCATTCCAGAGATGTCCCAATCGTAAATTCTCATCTGAACTATGCTGATGATTGTCGTAATTCACGATGGGCACTCCAACCCACGGCAACCCAATATCTTCAAAAATGTACATTGGTACGCTCCCGCCCAATCCCGGAGCAATCACCACGCGTCCATCCGTCGCGCTCTGCACCAGCGCAATCATCGCCTTCGAGACCGGCAAATCCATCGCTGTCCGCGACGCGCGGTAACCGCCTTCATCCACAATCTTGGCGATCAACGCGTGCGCCCGTCGTTCCTCCATCGTCGGCTCATGGTCCACCACAAAATATCCCTGCGCGCGAATGAATCCGACAATCTGTTCCGATTTCTTCCGCGGATCTTCGCCCTTCACCAGCCGCGCATCGATCGACGCTTCCGCCTTATCCGGCACAACGTTCTGCGCGTGCGTCCCGACGTAAGCGCTGTTCAGCCCCCGAATATTCAACGATGGCTGCTGTAGCAGCTCGACCAACTTCTTCCCGCCGCCATCCGGCTTCGCAATTCCTAAACTGCTCGCCAGCTCCGCATCGTTGTCCGGCATCTTCCCCAGCCACTCTTTCTCCAACGCGCTCAGCGGCACAACATCGTCGTAGTAACCGGGAATCGTGACGTGACCGCTCGCATCCATCATCGACGCCAGTAACCGCGACAATTCCATCGCCGGATTCGGCGCCCAATTTCCGTAGTGCCCGCTATGCAAAGCCCGCACCGGCCCATACACTGTCACGTCGAGCCCGACATCGCCGCGCGCGCCGAAAAAAATCAACTGCCGTCCCGACGGATGCACCGGCCCATCGCAGGTCAACAGCAAATCCGCACCGAGCAAATCTTTGTGCGCTTGCAGCGTCTTCTCTAAATTCGTCGAACCCGCTTCCTCTTCACCCTCGAAAATCATCTTCAAATTCACCGCGAGCGGAATTTTCTGCGCCCGTAACGCATCGATCGCCGCCAAAATTGCCACGATCGGCGACTTGTCATCCGAAGCCGACCGCGCATAAATCCGCCAATCATCCTTGTAAGCAGCTGCACCGGCCGCGGAATCGGGGAAGGGAACTCGCTTCCCGCCAGCCTCGATCGCGTTGTCTCGCAGCACCGGCTCGAACGGCTTCCCATCCGTCCAAGCCGCCGCATCCACCGGTTGCCCATCGTAGTGCGCGTAAAAAATTACCGTACGCTTAGCCCCTGGTGTCATCAATTTCCCAAACACCACCGGCCCGCGCCCCGCAATCGGCAACAACTCCGTCTCAACCCCGCGCGCCTTCATCATCTCCACCAGCCGCGCCGCATTCTTCTGAATGTTCGCCTCATCGCTCGCCACATTCGGAATCGCTAGAAACTCCGCCAACTCCCGAACAATCGCGCCTTCGTGCTGCACGCGATATTCGCGCACTTTCTTCGCCACTTGCGAAGCTCCGCCATTCGCATCGCGTGCCGGCTGCGCATTCAGCGCACTCGCGCCCAGCAACGCCAACGTCGCCATCAAGACCACCGCAACAATCCTCATCTGCATCTTCACCAATCTCCTCCAACCGCCAAATTCAGCCGCGAGCTTGCCACACAACCCGCCGCTACAAAAGTCTTTGGAGTGCGGCGCTCCCGCGCCGCTTTTACGGTCGATCACCGATACAAATCTCGCCGCCGCGCCACCGCCGCAATTCCCCAAACGGGAAAATCCAGATCGCCCTGTCAATACTTCTTCTTGCCATGAGTACCAATAAGTTATATAAATCTCTACATAAGAGCAGTACCCAGGACGCCTGCCGCACTCGAGCCGGGTTCGGCAGGGCGTCCTGCGCGGAGGTCTTTCCATCCATGCGGTCCCCGTCCCCTCTCCTCGCCGCTCTACTCGCGATTTCTTTGGTTTTTTACCCTGCGTCGTTGCTCAGCGCTTCCGGACCCTCTGACACCGAGGTCGAAACCCTCGCCATCGTCGTCGCTTCGCACTCCGCCACCCTCGGCAACGGCATTGCCTCCGACGGTGCCACGCTCTACAACGGCGACCGCCTCGTCACCGCACCCAACGGCGGTCTCTCATTGCGCAGCGGCGACTCCATGCTCTACATGGCCGGTTCGACGCAAGTCACTCTTCACCAATCTCCTCCAACCGCCAAATTCAGCCGCGAGCTTGCCACACAACCCCCCGCTACAAAAGTCTTTGGAATGCGGCGCTCCCGCGCCGCTTTTACGGTCGATCACCGATACAAATCCCGCCGCCGCGCCACCGCCGCAATTCCCCAAACGGGAAAATCCAGATCGCCCTATCAATACTTCTTCTTGCCATGAGTACCAATAAGTTATATAAATCTCTACATAAGAGCAGTACCCAGGACGCCTGCCGCACTCGAGCC
>DATAMU010000915.1:0-4877 GCA_036266605.1 Candidatus Acidiferrum sp.
GCCTACACGCTTCACGACGGCATCGCACAGGTTCAGGTAGACGACACTCATGGCACCCACGTCCATATCTGGGCGCCGGCAGCGATCGTCCCAATGGCAATGCATGTTGCCCCCATTGCAATGCATTTCGCCCCGAAACACGAACTGCACAAGTTCCCTCGCGAGGCCCAGCAAGCAATCCCGATCCTGCGCGTGCTCGCCAAGGAACTCGAAAATTATCCCGACACGCAATTCGTCGAAGTTCGCGACTCCGATACCCATGTTGTCGTGCGCACCGTGGGCAAGAAAGTTGTTGTGGATGTCGTCGATCCCGAAAACAAAGTCCATGTCGTCTGCCCTTTGGCGATGATTCAGGACGTTGCCGAATCTCTGAACAACATGAAGACCGCAGCCGACGATTCAAATTCAGATTCTGACTCTGATTCCGATTCGGACACAGACTCAGGCCCGGCCGCCTAGCCCTCCGGCAATTCGTATTCAAGAAAGAAAAACGCCGGACCTCTGTCCGGCGTTTTTCTTTTTCAATGTCCGATTCCTACTGATTGCGCGGCCGCGCAAATGCCTTCGGATCAAACGCTTGCACTGGCCCTGTGATGTGATCCTGCGCTCCCGTGATCTGCCGCACCAACACCATGCTATGCGTTTTCCCCACTTGCTTCACCATCGCCAACGGCGACACCTTGTCGCTCGTCCAAACCTCATCCGTTCCGTCATCCTTCTTCCAGTGCGCGCAGCTAAACGTACCCGCCGGCACCGTGATCGTTTCCGTTCCCACCTGCGACCACTTCGCCATCTCTTCCTTCATTTGGTTCCGGTCTTTCTCGTTCGGATTCATCGGCATTTCCATCGCAGGCTGACCCGGCATCTGGAAAATAATCTTTGTGAACTGAAAGTCTTTCGTCATCAGGATCTTGGAATACATCTTCTGATCGCCCTGGCGATTCATCTGCATTTCCATCCAGTAGCCCTCACCCGAAGGTGTCATCTCTTTGCCGACGATGGTCATCTCCATCTCGTGGCCTTGCTTCCCTTCCGACGTCTCCTGATACACCGCTCCCTGCCCGACAACCGGCTTAAAAATGTCGGCAATGTTCGGCTTGCTGAAAAAATTCATCCCGCCCAATTGGGCCGCAGCACCGCTAGCCAGGAACAGACAACACGCAGCCGCCAACAAAACGAGTTGCAGTCGTTTCATACGTCGCTCTCCTTAGTGGATGGATCGTACTCGAGGGCACAACCAGAGGAAGTATACGGCGAAGCTAGAACGCCAAATATGATTTCTACGAGGAGTTGGACTATTCGTACGCGAGCGCGACTACGGGGTCGTAACTCGCCGCGCGCAGCGCTGGATATGCTACGCCCAACGCTGATCCGACAATCGCGAGGAAAATGGCTGCTATCACCCAACGCGCCGTGATCAGAATCGTGAGGCCCGGATTTACTTCCCGCAGAATTGCTTCGGCCAAAAACGTAATCAGGATGCCGCACAATGCACCCAGGAGCGTTAACACCATCGTTTCGCCCAGCAACATCTTCACGACATCGAACCGCGAGAAGCCCAGCGCCTTCAGAATTCCGACTTCGCGCGTCCGCTCCATCACCATCGTGTGCATATTCAACAAGATCACGAGAAAGCTGATCACGATGCCGAGGCCGACCATCGATCGTACGAACGGCTTCAGCTGCGGCAGGCTCGTCGAACTCATCAAGGTGACGTACTCCGCCATCGACCGAACTCGATTCTTCGAATCCAATTTCAATATCGCCGTGCGCGTCCCTTCGGTATCGCCTTTGCTTCGAACGTAATACATCGACACGCGATCTTCCACGCCGGCAATTTCTTGCGCGGTCTTCATCGGGACAAAAAACCGCGCGCCTTTGCCGTGGGCGACGATGCCGGTCACGGTGAACGGCCGGTTCAGCAGCGTAATCTTGTCTCCCACCTTCAAGTGCCGCTGCTGCGCCATGATGTCGTCGGCAATTACTTGATCCGGCCCATCAAACGGCTTCCCCGCTCGAAAAAGAAAGCCACGGCTCAACGCGTTGAATCGCTTGTAATCGATCCCGTAGACCATCACCAAACTCTTTTGTTCCGACAAAATCACAACCGGCGCCACTTCATCGACTTGAGGCAAGGCTTCAATCTGCGGTCCCAACGATTCCGGCATCACCGCACTCGCAAACGCCAGAAAAATCGAAGAGTTCGGTGGCTGCACCATAATGTCGGCGCCGACCCCTTCCGCGCGCTTGCCCCATTCGGACACGATGCCCGTCGTCAGCCCCACAATCATCAGCACCAAAATCACTTGGATCGCGATTGCAATGATGCTCAGCGCACCACGCAACGGACGCGCCGCGATATTTCCCCAAAACATCTGGAGCAGCGAGAACGGCCCTTCGAACGTATCGTTCTTCATATCCGTGAACCACTGCTCGCTGTAGTCATCGTCAGATTTCCTCGCGCACCATTTCGACGCAGCGATTGCAAGCCAAGTTCCGAAACGTCGTTGCAATATTTCTGCTTTGTGAAGTTTTCAACACAAGTGTTGATAAGTCGGTGGAAAATGGTGGTTTCTCTAAGGCTAACTACAGATTTCTCAGTACTCTGAAGCGGTTTGCACCATTTGGGTGCAAAATTTTTCCAAAAACTCTGCGCAACTTCGCCCAACAATTTAGCTCAGTACCACTTCGGTGGCCTGTCGAGATGAATCTTGATGGTCTGCTTTGCGTCGGTGACGTCATACCACCGCCCGTACGTCTTCCACCCGTCGGCAACGACTTGCACCAATGCGCGACCCAACGGTGCATCAGGGACGTGCGCGGTGCCTTCTCGATTCGTCTTCACATTCAACTCGACCGTTTTGTTCGACTTAATCTTTCGCTCTTCGACGTACTTGATGTATACGCTGGCGTTCTCGACCGGCGTCGATTTCTCACCGCCGGTCACCTCGACCGTGATGCGCGCCATTTGATCGAGCTGCGTTTTATTCGGGGGAGGGGTTTGATCCTGCGCGCCAATCGTATTGGGCACAAGCAAAGCCAAACCCAACGCAGTCACCGCAACTAGTCTCGAAACTCTCATTTCCGTCGTCCTTTAATCCTCCACAGTCGGCGCTTCCCGGTCAAGCCTGCTTTGCCGCCACGCACGTTTCCATTTTGTCACTCATTTTGGAAACATGCAGCGCCAGTCTGTTTGACGCAACTCCATGCCTACGTTACCTTTTCTTCAGGATCCATCCTGCTGACGACAGGCCACTTGCGGCGAAATATTCACTTCAAGCTTTCGCTTGCATCCGGGCTGGCACCGGCCGCACTTCGAGCAGTCGCCATGCAGACGATCTTTTTCTCCGCGACCTAATAACGGATCTCTTCGCATTCGCGGACCGCACGACGGGCATCATCATCGAATAATTTTGCTTTGTGTTCCCTCGGGAGACAGGAGTCCTCATGGGTTTTGCCACAAATGCCATTCACGTCGGTCAGGAGCCGGATCCTTATACAGGGGCCGTCGTCGCTCCGATCTATCAGACGTCCACCTACGTCCAATCCGAGTTCGGAAAGTATAGAAACGGCTTCGATTACGCGCGCACGAATCATCCGAATCGCAAAGCGCTCGAACGCACGCTCGCCAAACTCGAAGGCGGAACTCAAGCCTATGTTTTCACGTCCGGCATGGCTGGCATCGACGCGGTGTTTCGTCTTCTGCGCCCCGGCGATCACGTCATTCTCTCCGAAGCGGTCTACGGCGGCGTCTATCGCCTCTCGACGCAACTCCTCGTCCATTTCGGACTCGAATTCAGCTTCGTCGATACGTCCCAGCCCGAAGCTGTCTTCTCTGCTCTTCGCCCGAACACGAAGATGCTTTACGTCGAGACTCCCACCAACCCGACGATGCTCGTCACGGACATCAAGAAAATGGCCGACTTGATATCCAACCGCGACATCCGACTCGTCGTGGACAACACATTCCTAAGCCCTTACCTCCAACAGCCCATCGATCTCGGCGCGCACATCGTCGTCCATTCCATGACGAAATATCTCAATGGGCACAGCGACGCCACCGGCGGCGCGGTTGTCCTCACACGCCAGGAAGACGCCGAAAAAATTTATTTCATCCAGCGATCTGCCGGTGCCGGCCTCGCGCCCATGGATTGCTTCCTAATCTCACGCGGAATCAAGACGCTCGCTGTCCGCATGCTCCAGCACAACGCCAACGGCCTCTCCGTCGCCCGCCACCTCGACGCGCATCCCAAAGTAAAAAAGGTCTACTATCCTGGTCTCAGCTCCCATCCTCAACACGATCTCGCCCGCAAACAGCAGCGCGGCCCCGGCGCCATGCTCGCCTTCGATCTCGAATCGCTCGACAACGCGCGCCGATTCTTGAATCAGGTCAAACTCTGCTCGCTCGCCGAAAGCCTCGGCGGAGTCGAGACGCTCATCTCGCTCCCAGCGACCATGACGCATGCTTCCATGCCCGCCGATGTCCGCAATCGCATCGGCATCACCGAAGGCCTCGTTCGTCTGTCGGTCGGTATCGAAGACGTGGACGACATCATCGCCGACCTCGACCAGGCGCTACTCCACATCTAACAAAGCACAGGATCGCTTGGCTTTACCAAGCTTTATTTGACTCTACTTCGCGCCATCCATAGAATCTCCCGGCAATGCCGGAGCTTCCCAGCCTTATCGGTCAAACAATTTCGCATTACCGCATCGTCGAAAAACTCGGCGGTGGTGGAATGGGTGTCGTCTACAAAGCCGAAGACACTCGCCTCGGCCGTTTCGTCGCCCTCAAATTTCTTCCCGACGATCTTGCACGAGATCCCCAATCGCTTGAACGATTCAAGCGCGAAGCACGCGCCGCCTCCGCGCTCAAT
>DATAMU010000916.1:0-4382 GCA_036266605.1 Candidatus Acidiferrum sp.
TTCAGGAAATAGAATCCGATCAGCAAATAGCTGCAAAGGCCCACGCCTTCCCATCCGACAAACAGCAGAACGTAGTTCGCCGACAGGATCAGGATGAGCATGAAAAACATGAAGAGATTCAAGTACGAGAAGAAGCGGTAGTAGCCGTGCTCATGCGCCATGTAGCCGGTTGAATAGATGTGGATGAGCCAGCCGACGCCGGTTACAACGAGCAGCATCACGACGGTGAGTTGATCGACCTGAAGATCAAAACCCGCGCGGAAATTTCCCGCAGCGATCCAGGTGAAGAACTGCTTTACGTAGGGAACCTGTTCAGCGGGCAATTGCGAGAATTCGCGAACAGCTTCAAGCGCACACGCGAACGCGAGACCCGTCGAGCCGATGGCAACGCTGTTGACGATCTTGTTGGGCCACTTCGAACCCAGCAATCCGTTGATCGCCGAGCCGAGCAGCGGCAGCAGCGGGATGATCCAGAGATTTTCGAGTATCGGCATTAGAGTTTGAGCAGGTCCACGCGCTCGACGTTGAGCGATTGACGATTACGCTGAATGAGAATGATGATGCCGAGGCCAACGGCAGCTTCCGCCGCCGCCACCACGATGACGAACAACACAAAAACCTGGCCGCTCAGGTGATTCCACGCCTGACTGAATGCCACGAACGCGAGGTTCACCGCGTTGAGCATCAATTCGATCGACATGAAGATCGTGATGATGTTGCGGCGGAAAATAAATGCCACAACGCCCAGTCCGAAAAGGATGGCGCTGAGAATCAGGTAGTAGTTCGTGGGGATCATAGATGGCTTTCCTTACGATCGCGCTGCGCGAGCACCATCGCGCCAATGATGGCGACCAGAATCAGGAATGAGGTCAACTCAAAGGGGTAGACGAACTCTTGAAACAACTGTGCCGAAAGCGCCTTGGTTGGCGCGGTGACTCCCGCTTGTGCCGCGGTCTGCACCTGCTCATGGGAACCGTAGACAGCGGCTAGCAGGCAGCCCGTCAACGCCACCGCCAGCGGTAGCCCCGCAAATTTCGCCAGCGAAGAAAAATTCGTTCGTTCTTCCGCCCCCGCATTCAAAAGCATGATGACGAAGACGAACAGCACCATGATGGCGCCGCCGTAGACGATGATCTGTACCGCAGCGACGAACTCGGCGCCCATCAGCAGGTACAAGCCTGCAAGCGCCACCATCACGACGATCAGCGACAGCGCGCTGTGAATCGGGTGCTTTTGCCAAATCAAGCTCACGGCACCGAGGACAGCGATGGCGGCCAACGCGAAGAAAACAATCAGAGGCACATTCATTTTAGTGCCCCCTCAACATGATGATGGTGGCGGTGATCACGACATTCGCGAGCGAAACCGGAAGAAGTAGCTTCCATCCGAAGGACATGAGCTGGTCGTACCGGAAACGGGGCAGCGTGCCGCGCATCCAGACGTAGATGAACAGGAAGACGAAAATCTTAGAGAGCAACCAAAACGGCCCCTGAATGAATTCGTTGATGACCGGAAACGCGATCAACGCCGCGCCGATGATCGTGATCACGGTGCCGACGCCCGGCAGAATGATCCGGCCGAAAATCGTTTCGTAGCGAATCCCGTCCCAAATCACCCAAAGACCGAACGGAATCAAAATGAGCGATGGAAGATAGTGCGTGAAGGTCCAGGTCGTGGGGAAGGGAGACAGCCAGCCACCGAAGAACATGATCGCGCAAAGCGCCGAAACGGTGATCATGCTGGTGTATTCCGCGATGAAGAACATCGCGAACTTGAAGCTCGAATACTCGGTGTGGAAGCCTGCGACGAGCTCCGATTCCGCTTCCGGCAAATCGAAAGGAACGCGGTTGGTTTCGGCGACCGCCGCCGTAAAGAAGCAGAGGAAGCCGAGGATCTGCGTGAAAATGTTCCAGCCAAAAATCCCGCGGTCAGCGTGAAGCGCCTGCACGTTTACGATATCGCGCAGGCTGAAGCTACCGGCCATCAGCAACACGCCGACAACCGACATGGTGAGCGCGAGTTCGTAGCTGACCATCTGCGCCGAGCTACGCAGTCCACCTAGCAGCGGATATTTGCTGTTCGACGACCAGCCTGCCAACGCGACGCCGTAAACGCTCAGCGCGGTGATGGCGAATAGCGCGAGCAGACCGATATTGAGATCGACGATGCCGAGGTAGACCTTGTGGCCGAAAATCACGATCGGATCGGGACCGAACGGGATGATCGCAATTGAAGTGAGCGCCAGCGCCAAAGCCATGAGCGGCGCCAAATAGTAGGTGAACTTATCGACGCCGCTCGGCGTCGGATCTTCTTTCAATAAAAACTTTAACCCGTCGGCAGCCGGCTGGAGCAATCCATGAGGGCCGACGCGGTGCGGGCCCCATCGCGACTGCATGTGCGCAACGACTTTGCGCTCAAACCACGTGAGGTACGCATTGACGGTGAGTACGATGAACACGATCAGCGCGATCTTCACGAGCGAGATGATCAGGTCCCAATGCTCGTTGAGGAACTGGGTGAGCGAGTCGATCACGGCTTGGCGTCAGCCTCCGACAGAGAATCCATCATGGTGCAGAAGCGGCCCAGAGTGCCGCTGGTGAAGAGCGTGTCTTGCGCCGGGCGAATCAGGCCGGCTGGGACGTCGTAGGGCGCGTGGCCGTTGCGCGCGACGTGTGTGTGCGTCAGTTCGGCGCCGCCGGTAAGCAATCCCGCTGGTGCGACGTCGTAGCCCTGCACGGCTTTGCGAATTTCTTCGAAGACGGCGTGCGGCGTCCGGTAATGAAAAGCCTTGCCGAGACCGAGCTTCGCGAGCTGGTGCGACAGGATGCGGAGCAGGTCGAAGTCACTGCGTGTGCCCATTGTTTCGGCAGCTTTGCGCAACGCCTGAATTTCGCCGGCGGTGTTGGTGACCGTGCCGTCTTTTTCGTAAGCGGAAGCGGCAGGGAATACGATGTCGGCTGGACGCGAAGTGTCAGTCGGGAAAAGTTCCTGCACGATCAGCAGGTTCAGGTTGCCGCGGCCAAATCCCAGCGTGCCGAAATGCGTGAGGGGATTCGCGCCCATGACGTATAGAGCTTTGAGCTTGCCGGACTGCGCCGCTTCCACCATTTGCGGCGTCGTCATGCCGGGCTTCGACGGAATCACGCCGCCCCAAAGTTTTTCAAATGCTTCGCGTGCCTGCGCGTTGTCAGTGTAGGCGTAGCCAGGCAACCGGTCGGGCAGCACGCCCATGTCGGCGGCGCCGCGCGAATTCGCGTAGTCGCCCAGCGCCATGTAGCGAACTTTGCCCTGGAGGCGCGAGCCAAAGGTGACCAGTTCGGCCATCGCTGCGCCGGAAATCTCCGCGCCGAACACGATCGCGACTTCCGGTTCCGCGTCGAGCGCGGCTTTGAGCTGGGTAAGTTTTTCGACGAGCGCCGGTTCGAGCTGGCCTTGCTCGCTGCCCATCCAGCGAATCGCGGCCGTCTCGTGACCTTCCGGAATCTGCACGAACTGCGTGGCCTTGCGGTTCAGCTTGATGTCGCGCGAATTCAGAACGTAAAGGCGCTGCTGGTGATGCCGAATACCGGTGCGAACTTGCCAGGCGACCAGCGGATTTTGCTCGGTGGGATCGTTGCCGATCAGCAGCACGGCAGGCGCGTCGTAAAGCTGCTTCATTGATAGCGAGGCATCGCCGGCGCGATCGCCCAAGGCAGTGAACAGCCCCGAGTAGTCGATCGTGCGGTGATGGTCGATATTGTTGGTGCCGAACGTGGCCCGCGCCAATCGCTGGAAGAGATAGTTTTCTTCGTTCGAGGTGCGGTTCGAGCCGATAAATCCGATTGAGTCGGGGCCGTTGGCATCGACGATCTGTTTCAGTTTGGCCGCGGCAGTTTGCGCGGCTTCTTCCCACGAAACGGGATAGAGCTTGTCGCCCTTGCGCACCATTGGCTGCTTGAAGCGGTCTGGGTGCCTGGTGAAATCAAATCCAAAGCGGCCTTTGACGCAGAGGAAGTCACCGTTGATGCCGGAAAGGTCGCGGTTGTTGGCGCGGAGAATTTCGTGATTGCGAACGCTGAGTGTGGTCTTGCAGCCGTTCGAGCAGTGCGTGCAAATCGTGGAGACGTACTCCATCTCCCACGGACGCGTTTTGTAGCGATACGTGCCGCTGGTGAGCGCGCCGACCGGGCAAATGTCGATGCACATGCCGCACTCTTCGCACTCAAGATGATCTTCGCGGTTGGGGATGATGACGCTGTTTGCGCCGCGCATGCCAACGCCGAGCGCCTTCACGTCCATGCCTTCATCGCAAACACGGACGCAGCGGAAGCAGAGAATGCAGCGCGGTGCGTCGTAATAAACGAGGTTCGACCACTTTTCTTCGGGTCGGTGAATTTTTTCTT
>DATAMU010000917.1:0-3253 GCA_036266605.1 Candidatus Acidiferrum sp.
CACGTGGCTTCTGATTCCGGCGAAGTTTTCGGACGCCGCGAAGCGCGACGCCATGAAGGACTTCATTAAGTGGGCGGTTACGGATGGCCAGCCTGCCGTCGAGGCTCTGTCTTACGCAAAGCTCCCGAAGGAAGTCGTTGCCAAAGAACTCAAAGCGATCGGACAGATTCAATAAGACTCGAGCGTAAACTTTCTCTGCGAAAGGGAAGGTAAGCCAATCCACTAACGAAATGGCTGCAACCACCACTACCGTTCACGGCGCGGGCCCCATCGCGGGCTCGCGCTCGTTTTTGGATCGCCTCCGCGATGGCGACGAAATAGCGCGCCTGGTCACGTTCGTCTTCGCGGGCGCCGTCGTTCTCATCACTTGTCTGCTCGTTTTCGAACTCTGGCGCGGCTCCGTTCTTCCGCGCCACAAGTTCGGCTTCGATTTTTTCTTCACCAGGGTTTGGGATCCCAATTCAGGTGACTTCGGCGCGCTCCCTTTTATCTACGGAACGCTCGTCACCGCCGCTGTCTCGCTGGTAATCGCCGTTCCGCTCGGCATCGGCGCCGCGATCTTCTTGGCTGAACTCGCTCCAGCTCGTGTTTCCGACACGTTGCAATTCTTCATCGATCTTCTCGCGGCAGTTCCCAGCGTGATCTACGGCGTCCTTGGCGTTTTCATCGTTATTCCCATGATGCGCCAGTACATCCAGCCGGCCCTTAAAAGCTCGCTGGGCTTCCTCCCATTCTTCTCCGGGCCGGCCTACGGCATCGGCTTCCTCACAGCGGGCATCGTCCTCGCGATCATGGTGATTCCGTACATTATCTCGGTCTCGCGCGAAGTTCTGCTCTCCGTTCCGCGCGATCAGCGCGAGGCCGCTCTAGCCCTCGGCTCCACGCGTTGGGAATCCACCTGGAGGGTTGTCGTCCCCTTCGCCCGCACCGGTATCATGGGCTCCATCTTCCTCGCTCTCGCTCGGGCTCTTGGCGAAACTATGGCCGTTACCATGGTCATCGGCAACACTCCTACGATCAGCACTTCTCTCTTCTCTCCCGGATATTCCATCGCCGCTGTTATCGCCAATGAATTCACCGAAGCCACCGGCGATCTTTATCTCCAATCGCTCATTGAACTAGGCCTCGTGCTCTTTCTTCTGACTTTTATTCTCAACGGCCTGGCTCGCATCCTGATCGTCACCACTTCGCAGCGTAGCGGAGGAGCTCACTAATGCCGGCAATGAGTGCGCGTCTGCGCTGGCGCAAAATCGTGAGCGGCTTCATGCTCACCATGACTGGCCTCTGCGCGCTCGTCGCCGTTGCCGTGCTCTTCTTCATCCTCGGCTATCTCGTCTACCACGGCGGCACTTCGATCAACTGGAACTTCTTCACCAAGCTCCCCGCTCCCGTTGGCGAAACCGGCGGCGGCATGGCCAACGCCATCGTCGGCAGCGCCAAACTTCTTCTTCTCGCCACCCTCATCGGCGTACCCATCGGCTTCCTCGGTGCTATCTATCTCGCCGAATTTAGCGGTACCTCGACCGCTTTCGTTGTCCGCTACGCCGCCGACTTGCTTAACGGCGTTCCCTCGATCGTCATCGGCATTTTCGCCTACTCGCTGGTCGTCCTGCCGTTCAAACACTTCTCCACCTTGGCTGGTGGCATCGCTCTCGGCGTCATGATGATTCCCATCACGTTGCGCAGCACCGAAGACTTCATGCGCGCCGTGCCCAACAATCTCCGTGAAGGCGCTATGGCTCTCGGCGCCAGCAAGTGGAAGACGATCGCAACCGTGATCGTCCCCGCCGCCTACCGCGGCATTCTCACCGCCGTCCTCCTCGCATTCGCACGCGTCGCCGGTGAAACCGCCCCGCTCCTGTTCACAGCATTCGGCAATCGTTACTGGAGCCCCGGCTGGAATCAGCCCATCGAATCGCTCCCCCACATGGTCTATATCTACGCGATTTCCCCGTACGAAGACTGGCAGCGCCAGGCTTGGGCCGCCGGTCTGGTTTTGCTCGGCTTGATTCTCATCATCAACATCCTCGCGCGCACGATACTTGCTCGCGGAGTTTCGGTCCCGAGGTCTTAATATGGCATCTGTGAGGCAGGCTGTGTCCGTAAACATCACACCGACTGGAACGCCGCAATCGATCGATCGCGAGGCCGCCGCGCCGTTGCCGATGCGCATGAGCGTCAACAAAGTCAATTTTTTCTATGGCGCGAAACAAACCCTCTTCGACATCAGTCTCGGCGTCGCCGCAAACAAAGTCACCGCTCTCATCGGTCCGTCCGGCTGCGGCAAATCGACCTTGCTGCGCACCTTCAACCGCATGCACGAAACCGTGCGCCATGCGCGGCTCGAAGGCGAAATTCTTCTCGACGGCCAGAACATCCTCTCGCAAGACGTCACCCAACTGCGCCGCCGCGTCGGCATGGTTTTCCAACGCCCGAACCCGTTTCCGAAATCGATTTTCGACAATGTCGCGTACGGCCTCAAGATCAACGGATCCAAAGCGCCCATCGCCGAAGCCGTCGAAAAAAGCCTTCGTCACGCCGCCCTTTGGGATGAAGTTAAGGACCATCTCCACAAGAGCGCCTACGAGCTCTCCGGCGGTCAGCAGCAGCGTCTCTGCATCGCGCGCGGCCTCGCCGTCGAACCCGAAGTTCTGCTTCTCGACGAACCGTGCTCCGCTCTCGATCCCATCAGCACCGCAAAAATCGAAGAGCTCCTCGTCCAGATCAAAGATCTCTGCACCGTCGCCATCGTCACCCACAACATGCAACAAGCCGCCCGCGTCAGCGACTTCACCGCCTTCCTCCTGACCGGACAGATGATCGAGTTCAGCCCGACGCCGCACCTCTTCACCACACCCAGCGACCCCCGAACGGAGGCCTACATCACCGGCCGCTTCGGCTGATGAATGTAGATGCATGAGCCGCGAGGAAACACTCCGCCAAATGGTTCTGTCGTCCGTGGCGAACGATTACGAGAGTTTCGAACTGATCGAGGAACAAATCACGAGGTGGGCTGGCGAAGCAAAAATAGATTTCACGACAGATGAATTGGCCAAGCATCTGGGGGATCTGATCCGGGACGGGCTTGTTAGTGCGTATGTTTTATCGCCGCAACCGCCGCATTCAACTGTTGCTGAATTTTCTTCAGAACGGCTCGACGAACTCTGGTATCTCGCAACACCCGAAGGACTGAAAGTTGTAAAGGCCCAGGAGTAGCAACTTGGCAGCAACGATCCGCCAAGGAGTTTTGTGG
>DATAMU010000918.1:0-3665 GCA_036266605.1 Candidatus Acidiferrum sp.
AAGCGACCTGCGGCCAACGATTTCGATTGCGAATCATGTCGTTCTCCTTAAAACCTGACCTTCACTCACTTTGTTGTTATCGCGCTCACTGGCGCCTCTGCCGCTCGATTGACGCCTTCCAAGCATGTCAACCGCGGCTCAACCTGCTTGGCATCGAACAATTCGGCGACGATATCTCCGCCTGCCGATCGCGCCCATCAGGTAATCGAGGTATGCCTAGTTCAGTCTTCGTGTAGTTGGTTGGCCTGCAACTCGCATTGCGGCAGCCCATCGCGGGCGAGGCATATGCGCTCCTCGCCTGCCTGCCTCAATCCCCAGGCGGCAGACCTGACGAAATCTTCGCCACGATCTGTTGGCTTTTCTGGTCGAAAACAAAGTACTCGCCCGGCATCGCCGCATAGAGCTGCTGCAAGCGATCCTTCGCGTGCGAAAGTTCGGAAGCCGCTTCCACCCAGATGAAACTCCCATCGTGGTGGCGCCTCAGAATGTCGTACGGTGTAGATGGCATGTGCCCTTTCCTCAGTCGATTTTGAGATCCCGGGTCCTTTGCAAAAAGCCCAGTAGTATCGGCATTTCTCGTTCCCTTGATCGCCAAATCGGCTTGCCTTTTGAAATGTTGGAGTTGAGACGCGCACTCCGGTGAACTCCCCGAAAAGACTCGGGGAAATCCCTTAGTACAGAACCGTGTCGTTTGGAAAAGGTAGGAGCAGTTTTTACGGTCGAAAGATCGCTCAAACCGCGCTTCTCGATTGAATACTTTCGTTTATTCTTGAATCAAATCGACGTTCGGGGCTCGTAGCCGGATAGCGATGCTCTTCCTCGAATTCGATGGATCGGGCGCGTCAAGGCAAATGAGATGCGCGTTGCGGGTCACAATTCTCTAGTCGCAAACATCAACCTACAACACGTCGTCTAGTTCTTCATCGCGAACGGCCAGCGCGGCGCCCCGCCTTCTTCCGCCGCACATTCGCTTCCAAATAATCATGCAAATGCCTTCTCACTTGATCCAATGCCGCGCGATCACTCTCCAAACGGCTAATCAACAACGCCCCTTCCAGCGTCGAAATAATCAGCTGGCCGAGCGCCTTGCAATCCACCCGCGCCCCAACTTCCCGTTTAGAAATCCCATCCTCCGCCGCCTTGGTCAGCCGCGCCATCCATCCGCTCAGCGCCCCGCGCGCCCGCGCTCGCAGCACTGGATTCCCATCGTCCGCCTCGATCGCCGTGTTCATCAGCGGACACCCGCCCGCCACCAGTCCCGTCCGAATATCCACAAAATTGTCGATCATCTTCTTCAATCGCTCCACCGCGTCGGCCGCCTCATCCACGCCTTCCAGCCGCTTCTCAAATGCTCTATGCCACGCATAGTCAAACGCTTCGCCCGCCAACTCTTCCTTGCTCGAAAAATGCCGGTAAATCCCGCCTTTCTGCAGCCCCGTCACCCGCATCAGGTCCGACATCGACGTCCCCTCGAATCCCTTTTGATTGAACAGGGGAGCAGCCTTCTCCACAATCTCCCGCCGCGTATCTTCACCCTTCGTCATAGCGATACCCCCAAGCACCGTTGTGTAGGGGCGCAGCACGCTGCGCCCCATGTCCGCAAGTTGTAAACCTCGTCACCCGATGTCGCCCGCATCGCGATCAATCCGGCTCATTTCCCCGTCAACAAAAGAGACCAACTGGTCTTTTCAAGCGAAGTATAGCATAACATAAATGAGACCGAACGGTCTCTTACCGCATCCAATCGTCCCGTACGGCGGAATCGACCGTAAATCCGCAACCGCCGTAGCAACGGACGAGGCCCACAAATGGCTCAAACCCTCACTCCAACCGCCGTCCTCAGCCAACCCGCCCCGCCCCTGCGCTTTCCAGTCAGTGAACCAAAGTCCGCAGCCGCGCCCCTCATCAACCCCTGGTTCATCGCCATCACTGTCACCCTCGCCACCTTCATGGAACTCCTCGACACCGCCATCGCCAACGTCGCGCTCCCGCACATCGCCGGCGGCCTCGCCGTCAGCGCCGACGAAAGCACCTGGGTGCTCACCAGCTATCTCGTCTCCAACGCCGTCGTCCTCCCGCTCTCCGCATGGTTCAGCCGCCTCCTCGGCCGCAAACGCTACTACATGATCTGCGTCGCGCTTTTCACCGTCAGCTCGCTCCTCTGCGGATTCGCGCCCAGCCTTGGCCTCCTAATTTTCTTCCGCATCTTGCAAGGCATCGGCGGCGGCGGCCTCGCTCCCGTTGAGCAAGCCATCCTTGTGGATACATTCCCCGCCGCAAAACGAGCCGCCGCTTTCGCGCTCTACAGCATGGCCATCGTCACCGCCCCCGCCATTGGCCCGCCGCTCGGCGGCTGGATCACCGATCACTGGAGCTGGCGCTGGGTCTTCTTCATCAACATCCCGATCGGCATCGTCTCGCTGGTCCTCACCAGCAACCTGCTGAAAGATCCGCCCGAATTCACAAAAGAAGTCGAAGCCGCGCGCAAAGCCGGCAAAATGAAAATCGACGGCTGGGGCATTTTCTCCGTCGCCATGGCCTTCGCGTGCCTCGAAGTCGTTCTCGACCGCGGCCAGACCGAAGACTGGTTCGAGAGCAACTTCATCATCGTCTTCTTCACGATCGCGATGGTTGCGCTCATCTTCGCGATCATCTGGGAATGGCGCCATCCTGATCCCGTCGTCGAAATCCGCTTGCTCGCCGACAGAAATTTCGCGCTCGCCAACATCTTCTATTTTCTTTTTGGATTTTCACTCTACGGCTCGACGGTTCTGATCCCGCAGCTACTCCAGCGTCTCTACGGCTACACCGCCACCGACGCCGGTCTCGTCCTCGGCCCCGGCGCATTCGTCATCGTCGTGCTCGCGCCCGTCGTCGTACGCGTCCTCCCGAAGCTTGGCGTGAAAAACCTTGTCGGCTTCGGCTATCTCGTTTTCGCTCTCGCGATGTGGTATTTCGCCAGCTTCACGCTCGGCACCGACTATCGCCACGAAGCTCTCGCCCGCGCCCTGCAAGGCCTCGGCATCGCGACGCTATTCGTCCCCGTCAGCCAGCTCGCCTATTCCAACTTGGCGAAGGAAAAGAACAACAAAGCGTCCAGCCTCACCAACCTCTTCCGCAATCAAGGCGGCAGCTTCGGCATCGCGTTCGTCACCACCATGCTCGCTCGCCGCACGCAGTACCATCAATCCGTTTTGGTCGCGCACTCCACGCCGTCAAGCCCGCCCTACCAAAGCCTCATTCAAAATTTGACGAATTATTTCTCAACGCATGGCTTCTCGCACGCCGACGCCATCGTTCACGCGCAAGCCCGCGCCTTCGACCTGCTCCAGCGCCAGGCCACTCTGCTCGCCGGCCTCGACTGCTTCACCATCCTCGGTTGGGTCGTACTGGCAGGGGTCCCGCTCGTCTTCCTGATCAAGAAATTCAATACGCCCGGCGGCTCATCCGCCGCCCACTAACCGTAGCGCCGGCTTGTCCTGAGAAACGAAGGGCGTTCCGCCGGCTGTTTTCGTCAACCCCAAGCAACACGTTCCCGCGACGCCGCAATCATGTACGGGCGCAGCACTGCCGCGCCCCAACTTGCCCGGACCTATGACTGGTGTTTTTTTCTCTTCAGCTTGATACGCGTACGGAGGTCACTGCGCTTGAGAAGCAGAATTCGC
>DATAMU010000919.1:0-4433 GCA_036266605.1 Candidatus Acidiferrum sp.
GAAGGTGAGAGCCAGGCGCCGCCAAAAACCAGCCCCGGGCCAAGCGACGCCAGAAAAATCGGCTTGCGCGCAGCCTGGGGACAACCGCGAAACATTTGCAGCGCGCTGTGCAGCGCAGCGCCGCAAGTCGAAGAGCCAAGATTGCCGGAGGTCGTGGCGATCGGTGGAAACGCCTCAGCCGAAACGCCGGCAACTTTCGCCAGCAGCGTCAAAAGCCGCGGATTCGGCTGATGCGTAGCAAAAGCGCCCACCGCCGCGCGCGGAATGCCGCTGAGTTTCTCGAGAGCCGCGATGATTTTTTCCAGCCGCGAAATCGCAGCGCGCGACAGCGCTTCGCCTTCGAACACCACTGCGAGGCTGCCATCGAGTTTGCCTTCGACCTTCACCGCTTCGGCGTACTGATCGGCGCAACCAAAAAGAAATTCGCGAATCCGATACGCGAGGCCAGCCGGTTTTGGAGCCGCGGCGGTCTCGATGGAACCGCCGGCATCGGCGTTATCGGCATTCGTGCCGGCGTTCGCGGCGCGCACAAGAAACGCACTCGCACCGTCTCCGAAAAGGCCGCCGAATTCTCCCGCAACTCGACCAGGCACCAGCGTGCGGCTATGAAGATCGGAGCTCACCACAGCCACCGTGCGAGCTTGGCCGGAAACAATCTGCGCTTGCGCCACCGAAAGCGCGTTGATGACGCCGAGGCACGCACCGCCTACGTCGAAAGCGCCGCACGTTTCGCGCGCGCCGATTTCCGAATGTAGCTGCGCGGCAAGCGATGGATACAAATGATGCGTTTCGCTGGTCGCGATGATGGAGTCAATTTCGTCAGCGCGGCAGCCAGTCGATTGGAGCGCACCGTTGGCGGCTTGTGCGCCGAGCGTGACTTCAGTCTCGCCATCCGCGGCATAGGCAAGCGATTCGATTCCAGCGCGATTGCGCAGCTTGCCGAGGGGCATTCCAAAAGCCCGATCCACTTCCGCCGACGGTATGATCCGCGAACCGAGCGTGAGGGCGGACGCGGTAATCACCGCCGCGGGTTGTGACGCCGATTGCGACGCGGCTTCGCGCAGACGGTGGTTCACTTGTTCATCGGTGATGAGCATGGATGGTGAGCGTGTGCCTCTCTGCAGAACCGGGGTCGGGGGACTGCCACCTGCTGACAGCATCATCCGGCAGATTCGGCGGACTTGCCAGCGCAGTTCGGTGGAAATCGGAGTAGAAGTTACTGACGCTCTCGCACACAGGGTTGGATGCAAAGCCCATGTTGAGAGATGTTCGTTGCCGCCCGTGAATGGAGTGTTGTCGCGGCATTACAGTTGAGTGCGGGACTGCTGTGCAACAAAAAGGCCCGCAGCCAGACGCGGCTGCGGGCTTCCGATTCTTGAATTCCAAAGCTAATTACGACGCTGGAGTTTCGACAGCAGCCGCAACATCTCCAGATACAACCAAATCAACGTAACCATCAGTCCGAACGCCCCATACCACTCCATGTAACGCGGAGCGCCCATCCGTGCTCCCGTCTCGATCATGTCGAAGTCGAGCACCAGGTTCAGCGATGCGATGACGACCACGAACAGGCTAAAAGCGATGCCGATTGGCCCGCTGCCATTGATCGCCGGAACCGCAATGTGAAAGAACCCAAGCACGATCTCGACGAGATAGAACAGCGCGATGCCACCGGTGGCCGCAATCACTCCAAGCTTGAAATTCTGCGTCGCGCGAATCGTCCCCGTTTTATAGGCGACGAGCATCACGGCAAGGACGGCGAAGGTCAGGCCGATAGCGTGAAAAGCGATGCCGGGATACTGCTTGTCGAGAACGGCGGAGAGACCGCCCAGAAACAGCCCTTCGAACAGCGCGTAAATCGGCGCCGTGATTGGCGACCAATTGCTCTTGAATATCGTGACGAGCGCGGCGATCAGTCCACCGAAAACGCCGCCGATCATCCACGGCATGGCACTTTCCGGCTGCGGCGAGTGCGAAAGCCCCCAAGTCCAGGCCGAAGTCGCTATCACGCACAGCAGCAACACTCCGGTCTTGTTGACCGTGCCTTGCACCGTCATCGCTTCCCCGACGCCTGCAACGGGTCGGAAAGCTTTCTCGCTCAACGCGGGATTGGAGGATCGGAAAGGGTTGGGCATGTGTTGTCCTTGTTTCTACGCAAAATCAAGCACTGACGTGTCCCCCTTAGTTTACTACTGACACCAGACGGAAACCAATTTAGGTCGGTGAGAACGCTCGCAACTAATGGGACCTTGATGGATGAGCCGAAGAACGTGCGCGAATCATCGTCGCGGCGGCGACGGCACTGAGAACAGCCAGTCCAGCGCTGATCAGCATGACTTCACGGAAGCCCGCGACGAACGACGCATCGATCGCATGGCGAACGGATTCGCGAAGGGCGGGATCAAGATCCGTAGGAATATTTACGCCGCCGAGATTGAATCGCTGCGACATGAGCGACTCGGCAGCCCGCTGCGGCAACTGGATGCTCTGAAGCGACTGCTCGAACCGGCGCGCAAAGGTTTGCAGCATCACGATGCCGAACACCGCAATCGAAAGCAGGCCCGCTGTTCGCGAGACAGCATTGTTCACGCCTGACGCGATACCCGCCCAGCGCTCATCCACGGCGTTCATCACGGTTGTAGTTAGCGGAGCGATGGTGACGGTCATGCCAAAGCCGAGCACAACGACCGCCGGAAAAAACATCGTCCAATAATTGGAGCTCGCGCCCGGCCTTAAGAAAAGGGCAAACCCCGCGCCTGCGATCATCGGCCCTGCGATGAGCGGCAGCCTGGCTCCGTAGCGCGCAACGAGGCCACCCGCCCAGCGCGACAGCCCAAACATGATCAACGTGAACGGGATAAGCGCAGCGCCGGCCGCCGTTGCGGAAAGTCGCTGCACCTGAATTAAGTTGAGTGGAAGAAAATAGAACAGTCCAGACAGCGCCGCATAAAGAAGCAGAGTGAGAAGATTTGCGCCCGAAAAATCCATCGAACGAAAAAGCGCGAGCGGCAACATCGGATTCTTGTGCCACGCCTCCACAACATAGAAGAGCACGGACGCGACCACTCCAATCGCAAGCGCAGTCAGGACCATCTTGTTGCCGAAGCCGTGGGACGAAGACTCGATCAGCCCGTAGACAATACCGCCGAGACTCGCCGTCGCCAGGACTGCGCCCACCCAGTCGAGTTCTTTTGCGGATTTAGCGTCGCGACTTTCAGGAACAAAGCGAAACGTAAGTGCGAGCACCGCAATCGCAATCGGCACGTTGAGATAGAAAACCGCGCGCCACGAAACATGCTCGATCAACCATCCGCCCATCACAGGACCGATGGCCGCAGTGATTGAAGTGAACGCGGACCATATTCCGATCGCCTGTCCACGCTCTTCTTTCGGAAACGAAGTGGTGATAATCGCGAGGCTTCCGGGAACGAGCAGCGCGCCGCCAATTCCCTGCACCGCTCGCGCCGCAATCAATTGCGAAACGCTCGGAGCAATTCCGCACCAGATCGATGCAAGCGTAAAAATCGTGACGCCCGCACAGTAAATGCGCCGCCGCCCGAAATGATCGCCAAGCGATCCGCCAACCAGAAGAAGCGCCGCGAGGAAAAGCGCGTACGACTCGATGACCCACTGAACATCGATCGCCGTAGCGTGAAACGCGGATTGCAACGCGGGCAGCGCCACGTTGACGACCGTGCCGTCGATGAATGCCATGCTTGTGCCGAGAATCGTTGCCGCCAGCACGTACGGCCGCGCCGACTTTTCGCAGTACGCCCCGGATTTTCCGTCAGCACTATTTTTCATGGGCTCGCGCGAACGACGCGCGGATATGAGATGAAATCGACTTCAAGAAGGATAGAGACTGGGAGTTCGAGGCGGATAGCGGCAGTTCAACAAATGTAGAAAATCGCGAGCGATGGAGAGAAAGTTGGTAGCGCTAACGGGAATCGAACCCGTATTTCGGCCTTGAAAGGGCCGCGTGCTAACCGTTGCACCATAGCGCCAAACACGGTGGGAACAACCCATTAATTCTAGCAGAGTGCGGCCAATTCGCAGAATCGTTTGCGATTCGGCCCGGCGACTATTTTAGTGCGGCCCTCTAGTTCAGCGGGCTCACCTCGCCGCTGCGCTGCATGTGGCGGAGCCGCGATATTTTCAACACGGCAGGCCGGCAATTATTTTAGCGCGCCGTCGAGTTGGGTTAGGGCGGCTTCGGAGTCGGGGAGCCAGGCGGCGCCGAGTTTTCGGACGGCAGCTTGAATCACGGTGAGGGGTTGTCCGTCGAGCTTTTTGCGAAAACCTTGCCATTCGTTACGAAGCGTTTGGACTTCATCGGGCGAAGCGTCGGCGATGTAGTTTTTCGCGGCTTTCGTTGGCGATCCATAGGTGTTGCGAAAATCCTGATGCAGATAGGCGGCGAAAAATTCGCAAAG
>DATAMU010000920.1:0-2690 GCA_036266605.1 Candidatus Acidiferrum sp.
CGTTAGACCTCGCGGACGTTACTGATAATAGTCGTAAAGAGGCAGCAATTTTTCGGTCAGCCGGGGTACCAGACTTTGCGAGGATCGGCGGCGGGACGGTTGTAGTTCCAGGATTCGCCGATGAGGCGTTTCAGGTCGTAGCGGGGGCGCCAGCCGAGCAAAAATTTTGCTTTGGAATTGTCGAGCCAGGCGGAGAAGTAGGGGGTTTTGATTTCGACTGGGGACATTCCTCGGGTTTCGCGGAGGTAGTCGGCTACTTGCTGGTAGTCGATGGGTTCGTCCATGCAGATGTTGAATGTCTGCTGGTGGGCTTTCGGGTGATCGAGAGCTATGAGGATGCTTTCGATCAGGTCGGAGACGTGTACAAAATTGCGTTTTACGGGTTTGCCGGCGGGATCGAGCATTAAGGGGACGGCGTTGCGCTTGGCGTATTCGTCGGCGTTTTCTGGGCCGACGAGGGCGCGCCAGTTCGGGCCGCCGAAGACGTCTTCGCCGAAGGACAGCGAAAATTTGAAGTCGTCTTTCTCCATGATCCATGGGGCACGGAGACAACAGCCGTTGAGACCGTATTGAACGTAGTATTGCTCGAGCATGACTTCTTCCAAGACTTTGGAGAGGGCGTAGCAGCCGGGGTAGGCGGTGTGTTTTTGCTGCTCGGTGATGGGGAGCGGGTGTGGGTAGAAGAAATGGCCGACGGCGCAATCGCCGCCGATGAGGATGAATTTGCGGAAGGTTGCGCTGATGCGGGATTCTTCGAGGAGCCAGAAGAGGCCTTTGACGGTCACGTCGATGACGTCGTCGGGGGTTTCTTTGCAGGTGGCGCATTGGACGACGTGGGTGACGTCTTTCATGGCGCGGCGGACTACGTCGCGATCGGAGATGTTGCCGGTGATGATTTCCAGGCGGTCGTGGAGTGCGAGCGGGCGATTGTGGCAGAGGGCGCGGATGGTGATGTCGGTGAGGTCGTTGTTGGAGAGGATGTGATGGATGAAATTGGAGCCGACTTTGCCGGTAGCGCCGGTGACGAGGATGCGTTTCATGAGGGCTAGATGATGAGGGCGGGCTTGCGTGGATGTAAACAATTGATTCGCGGTTGAGGATGGAGGATGGGGGCGTTGGTAAACTTGAGAGGCGACGGTGCGGGCGGAAAAGCGGCGCTGAAGCGCCGCAGTCCATGTGGGGGGCGGATGACGAACGAGGCTTTGAGTGCGTTGTTGGGGACGGCGGCGGGATTTTGTACTACGGTTTCGTTTGTGCCGCAGATTCTTAAGATTTGGAAACAGGGTGGACGTGATGTTTCGTATGCGATGCTGACGTTTTTTCTGGTGGGTGTGTTGTTATGGTTTGTGTACGGAATGGTGGTGGGCGCGCGGGCGGTGATCATTACGAATTTGGCTACGGCGGTGTTGATTGCGATTGCGATGGGGATGAAGGCTTGGACGGCGAAGAGGGATTTTGGGAAAGAGGTGATGGGGGGAGTGGGGGTTGAAGCGAAGTAGAGAAGCAGTGAAGTAATGAAGTAACGATTGAAAGCTGGGAGGGTGTGGCGGCTACGGCCGCCATTTTTATTTTATGGGACGTGGTGTGGCGGATTGGGCGCAGGGGGTTGCGAAAAGTGAATGTTGAATTGGGCGCACTAGTAGAGTAAAAGCCGATTGTTCATCTTTTAGGCCGTGCATTGACGGAACTTCGTGCCTCGACAGGGAGTGCCGTTCTGCCAGGGGTGGCGTGCATGGGCTCAGGGTCCACTGAGGAGGTTGAGATGGTGCGCAGACAACGTTTGTGTGCGTTGGCGGTGGTGTGTGCGGTTTTTGTTTGTGTTGCGGCGCTGATGTTTGTGGGGCTGGCCGTGACGCCGAGCGCTGTGGCGCAGGTGAATACGTCGACGTTGATTGGGCGGGTGACCGATCCACAGGGGCTCCCGGTGCGCGGGGCGAAGATCACGGTGACGAATCAAGTGACGGCGGCGGAGAGGTCGATCGAAGCCGACGATGATGGGCGATACAACCTGGTGGGATTGGCGCCGGGACAATACAAGGTGACTGTGGATGGCGGAGCGAATTTTGCGACGTTTGAGAAGAACGATGTCGTTGTGACGGTCGGCGAAGTGGTGGCGCTGTATCCGAAACTGGAATTGCGCGGGGTGACGCAATCGGTGACGGTGTCGGCGGATACGGCGCCGGTGGAGACGACGAAATCGGAAGTGTCGCAGGTGATCGATCAGCGAAGGATCGACAATCTGCCGATCAATGGGCGGAGCTACATCAATTTCACGCTGACGAATTCGCAGACGACGCGCGATGTGTCGCCGACGATTGGTCCGGCGCCGACGAGCGGGTTGAATGTGGGCGGGCAGCGGGCGCGTTCGAACGAAGTGAGCGTAGATGGCGCGGATGCGGTGGACAACTCGATCAACGGAATTCGCGCGACCGTGTCTCAGGAGGCGGTGCAGGAGTTTCAGCTGATTTTGGGGGATTACAGCGCGGAGTATGGGCGCGCGACGGGCGGCGTAATCAATATTGTGACGAAGAGCGGCGGGAACGATGTGCATGGGGATGTGTTTGGGTATTTGCGGAATAAATCGTTTCAGGCGCGGAATGCGTTTTCGGGGCAGGTCGATCCGACGACGGGGGAGTTGGACCCGACGAAGCAGGCGTTCACGCGGGTGCAGGCCGGAGCGACGATTGGCG
>DATAMU010000921.1:0-2409 GCA_036266605.1 Candidatus Acidiferrum sp.
CCGTGTTTCGCTTCGCGATCGACCGCCGGAGTCGCCAGAAAATTTCGCAGCTCCGCAGATTCCGCGTAGGCCTCACGAAAATCGCTCAATTGACGCAGCGCCGCATCACCGGCACCCGCGCCCTGCGCCAATGCAACATCCGCCAGCGCGTTGGCATATTGAAGGCTGGCTGACTTCAATTGGGTCTCCCCGCGAGGCCCTTCATGAAGGCGCTGACGAGCGCTTCCTGAGCTTGCGGCGTGAGTTGTTTGGCGAGCAGCGATTCGGCGTTATCGACGGCCAGATTGGCCGCGAGAGCCTTCAATTCCAGGCGAGCCGCGCGCTCGGCAGCTTCGATTTCAGCAGCGGCAGCAGCTTCAATTTTCTCGGCATCGCTCAAAGTGGCGTTGCGAATGCGCTCGGCTTCGGCGACCGCTTCGCGTTGCGCTTGTGCGCGCAGCTGTGCAACCTCTTGCTCAAGTTTCGCGAGTTTCTGCTCGGCTTCTTTCAGCTGACGATCCGCTTCGATCCGCACCTCGGTCGCCTTCTTGATCGCGGCCCCAATTTCATCGGAGCGCTTGCGGAAAATCGGCGGCAAAACTTTGCCAAAGAGCCAAAGCAATCCAAACGCGACAAGCGCAAAGTTGATCCACTTAAAAAGCTCGTTCGCATGCGCGTTGGCTTCGCTGCCGCCTTCCGCGGCATGCACGGTGGCCGCGGCGAACAACAACGCGAACGCCGCGCCCGCGATTTGAGAAATGCGACGACCCGTCATGAAACCTCTCTGACTGGGCTGGTTGGCCGAGGTGGTGGAATCTGAATAACGCGCTGCGCAATCTCCGTCGCAAGCTGCGCGACCGTGGACTCGATATCCTGTTTCGCCGTTTCAAACTCGCGCGCCACGCGTTCTTTCGCGCTCGCGACGTGGCCTGCCGCCTTGCCGCGCGCTTGTTTCAGCGATTCCGCGCGATCGTTCAAGAGCTTCTTGCGCGCATCTTCCTGCTCCGCGTAAACCTTGGCGCGGGCCTGCTTGAGCGCGTCCTGATACTGCTTCACCTTCTCCGCAGCGGCGACTTGTGCCGTTTCGGCGGCCTTACGCGCGCCAACCGTTCGCGCCGCGCGCTCGTCCATCACCTTCATCAGCGGCACGAAAAACAGCACGCGCATGACGATGTAGAAAACGAGAACGATCACGACTGTAGGCACAGCCTGAAGGAAGAGTTCGCCAAGTTGGTGAACAATCGCTTGCATTTAGCTTGTTTCGCCTGAACCTCAGGATTGGCAGCCGCCCGGTGCGCTCGACCCGGGAACCAGAGCGCTCGGTGGCCTTGAAGCGCCCCGCGAATGACAATAATTTTATAGCATCCGGCGCGTCGCGCAGTCAATTCACGCGGAGACGTTTTCGTGCGCAGGAGTCATTCCGTCAACCCTGATTTCCGGTTGAAATTAAGCGCCAATTTGGCGTCTTTCGTCCCTCGCGTTTTCAGCCGGTTTTTTCGACGAAATTACTGTTTCGGCGCGCTGCCATTAGTTGCGGGTGCCGCAGCTGCTGATGGTGGTGCGCCACCCGCCGCTACAGGTGGCGGCCCGTAAGCATCGTAGACATACCGAATCAAAAATGTAGTGTCGCGCCGCCCCATCGTCATGTGCAGGGTCTCATAAAGCTGCGTGCCGTCGTACGACAGCTCATACGTCCGGCTCATCTTCCCGTGTGGCCCCTTTTCGTCAGTCGCAAGCTGCTTCCCGCTCCAACGTGCCGTAATCTCTTGATTGTTGGCGTCCTTTGATTTCTGTGGCTTGCGCCCGTCGGTGATCAACGTCAGCTTCCTCTGCAGATCGTCGGTCAGATCGACCTCGCCCCGGTCGGTCAAGTCCACGACCGTCAATCGATTCGCGGGGTTCAATAACTCCTGCATTTTCTGTCTTTCCTCGTCGCTCATCCCTTGCTGGCCCATCCGGCGCCCACCGCCGCCCATTCCTCCGCCCGGGTAGCCCAATCGCGGCCCGCCACCGCCATACCCGCCATTGCTGTTGGCTCGGTCCTGCTGAGCCTCCTGTAGCTTCTTTGTGGGGTCGTCGCTGTCGTCGCGGTTGAACTTCCATTCCCCGAAAATCGCCGTTCTCGGCTGCAACGCCGTTTTCTGCATCGGTGGGCGAGTTATTGCCGCCGGCGCATCCTTCGGCGGAGGCAATGTCATAGGTCCCGGAGGCGCTTGCGCTTCGGCGAATCCTGCACAAGTGAGTGAAAACAGGCAACTTAGAAACACATTGAAAAGGGCTCGAAAAATTAAATTCCCATTTTGGAATTCCACAGCACTCTTACCTCTTATCTCTCGTTCCCGAATCGGTCCACCCAAATTCCCCTCAAAACCGCAGGCCGGACACTGGGGTGCTCCTACTCTCCGAACCTACTTACTGAGCCACGCATTC
>DATAMU010000922.1:0-9647 GCA_036266605.1 Candidatus Acidiferrum sp.
AAACCGCACCATACCAGCGAAAATGGGATAGTAATCCAGTCATCGAAATGGAAGATCACGTTCGGGGCTGGCATTGCCGCCCAATAAATTTTTTCGTCGGGAAGAAGCTCAGGTTGGACTTTCTCCGCGGCACGCGGATCAATGCTAGGCAATCGCTTGCACTCTCCAGTAGGAACAGAATTTCTTCAAATCGTAGGGAATGCTCGATCGCTTGTAAATGAAATTTATGAATTTTTTCGACCAACGATTTTCGTCTCTTTACAACACGCGGCACGACGCAGCTCACTGCAGATGCGACACCACATATCCTTCCGACAGCACCTGCGTATAGACGTAAACGTATGCGTCGGCAGCCTGTGACATTTCCGGCGAGCCCACGCTCTGAATTCCAGTCATGTTCCCGCCGAACTCCTTCCAGAATTCCATTTTGCCGGTTTTTGCATCGATCCGGAATACTCGCGCTCCCCTGTCTTCAGCACGGTTTGATCTTGCATACAGCTCGCGATCATCGCGGGTCCAGCCCTTGACACCGAATTTCGGGTCCAGCGATGGGATCGGCGCAAACTTGCTGTCCGCGATCGTCCACACACCCCAGTTTCCCTCCGGCCCGCGCATCGCCACTCTGCTTCCGTCGTGCGAAACCGCCGTCCCGCTGTAGCCATCCGGCGTCAGCGGTTTCGAATCGCCCGTCTGCGAATCGATGAGGTATGTGCGACCGCTTTTTCCGGGTTCAGCGCCGTTGGCGATCAGATGCTTTCCATCCGGCATGTATTTCACTGTGGTGTACGAGACGTTATCGTGGGTCAACGTGCGGGCTTCGCCGGCACCCGTCGGGACGAGCTTCAACGCCGTCCCGCTGAGATCCTGCGTGATCACCCATTTGCCGTCGGGGGAAAGAGCTCGCGCCAAGCCTTCGCCCAGTCGCGTCGGAGGCGTGCCATCGGTGCCACGCAGGAAAACGGTGTAATTGGGACCGCCGCCTTCGGCTTCTTCTTCGAACAGAACTTGTTTGCCGTCGCGGCTGATGTCGCGTACGAAAGTCCATCCGAGCCAACCGAGTTCGACTTCAGCCTTGCCTCCCGGCGGCATGCCCCTCGCGTTCAATCGCAACCGATGCGCGATCGCCAATACTTTCCCGTCTCGGATATCTTGTATCCACAGCCCTCCCGGAACGTTCGCCAACGACCTGCGCTTGCCATCGAGCGAAACCGCATAGAGATTGTCTTCGGCTCCCACGTCCGAAGCGGAAAACCAGATTTCTGTTCCGGACGGCGACCACACCGCTCCTTCCGCGGAATTCCATCCACTCGACAATTTTTTCTCTTTGCCATCCATTCCAATAACCGCTACCGAACCCCGATCGTCGCCGATGGTATTTTCATGATCGAGAAACGCGATTGATTTTCCGTCGGCAGAGATCTTCGGGTTGCTGATCCAGTTGATCGTATCCAGCAGCACCGTTCCGATCGGATATTCCAGCCGCCAGTGGCCCGTCTCGGGCATTAGATGCACTACCGCCAACTTTTCGCCGTCAGCGCTCCAGTCCGCATCCTGGACGTCCTCGAGGATGGGTCGCGGCGTCCCCCCGTTGTAGTTGACCCGCGCCAATGTTCCAGTCGTTTCATAGCCTCCTCGGATTGTCGAGTTGAGCCGAATCGCCAGTTCTCCCTTACTTGATACCGAGAGGATCTCCACATTCTTGAACGGCAAATCGCGCTCTCCCAGTGAATCGACCGGCGCGATGTATAGCTGGCCATCGTTGCCTTCCCAGGTCGCGTTGTAGATCACGCTTCCGTCTGGCGTGAAGCGCGCGTTCCCCATGAAGCCGGCGCGAAACGTAATTTGACGGTATGTCGGTTTTGGCGCCGGCCGGTCGTGACCCAGCCACCACCCGACGCCGAGCACCGCCGCAGCCAGCACGAGTGCACCCCCTGCGAAGGGAAGCGTGCGGCTTTTCGCGGTGGGCGGTGGTGCAGCGATGGGAGCTTGCGCGCCGGTCTTCGGTCCTGAGATTTGTGAGACGGATTCGAGTGCGAAGGCTAAATCTTTCGCGGATTGAAATCGATGATCGGGAGATTTTTCCAGGCAGCGCCGCACAATTTTTTCGAGCGCGGGCGATACGGGCAGTTTTGCGTCGGTGAATTCGGGCACATCCTCTTTCAGGATGGCCGTCATCGTTTCGGGAGAAGAATCGCGCTGGAAGACGCGCTTGCCCGAAAGCATTTCGTAAAGCACCACGCCGAACGAAAACATGTCGGTGCGCGCGTCGATTTGGCCGCCGCGGACCTGCTCGGGCGCCATGTAGCTCGCCGTGCCCATCACGACGCCGGCCGCCGTCTGCTGGCCGGTCATCGTCGCGCCATCCACGCCCGGCGTCTCCTTCGTTCCGAGTTTCGCCAAGCCGAAGTCGAGAATCTTCACTCGCCCATCGCGGCATATGTAGAGATTGTCGGGTTTCAGGTCGCGGTGGACGATGCCTTTGTCGTGGGCCGCCGCGAGGCCATTCGCGATCTGCACGGCGTACTCGACCGCTTTGCGCTGCGGGATCGGGCCTTTGTCCAGAAGCGTGCGCAGGCTTTCGCCTTCGAGCAGTTCCGAGACGAGGTACGGCGCCCCGTCGCGCGTTCCGACGTCATAGATCGCCAGAATGTTGGGATGATTCAGTGCCGCGACAGCGTGCGATTCCTGCTCGAAACGCCGCAAACGCTCGGCATCCAGCGCGAACGACTCCGGCAAAATCTTGATTGCGACTTCGCGCCCCAACCGCGAGTCTCGGGCGCGGTACACCTCGCCCATGCCGCCGGCTCCAATTTGCGACTGAATTTCGTACGGACCAAGTTTTGTACCCGCTGGGATGGGCATAAGTTGCCGCGATTATATGCACGGGCGCTTCAAAAAACCAACGCATGTGCCTGTAGCGACAGAGTGCGATGCAAGAGCGTCCGCATCTCGCCGGCGTCGCGCGCAATGCCGAAAAGGCAGTCGCCCGCCGTGTCAGAAGCAAAGTCGAACTCAAAGTCGAACGCAAGTCGGACTCAAAGTCGAACTCAAAGTCGAACGCAAGTCGGGAGGGCACGACTTCAGTCGTGCCGCACTAAGGTCGAGTGCAAGGGGCTTTAGCCCCTGAGGTTCGTGCGTTGTTCATCACCTCCTTGACGCCAAGAGCCGAATCAAAGACCATGCCCGGATGCAAAATTCCAAATCCAAGCCCAACCTCTTCCTATTTCTCTGTCTCGCAACGCTCGCAACCTTCTTCTGCGCGACCAACGCCGCTGCGCAAACCAAGCGCCACCTCGGTCCCGACGACTACTACCGTATGCGTGAAGTCGGCGCCCCGCAAATTTCCCCCGACGGGAAATGGATCGCCTACACCGTCACCACAATGAATCGCGATCTCGACCGTCTCGAAACGCAAATCTGGACCGTCGATTGGGAAGGCACGCAGAACCTGCAAATGACCTTCGGCCCCGAATCGGCGTCATCGCCGAAGTGGAGTCCGGACGGAAAATACTTGTCGTTCCTTTCGTCGCGCAAGGATGACAAGGGCGAAAGCAAGGCTCAAATTTGGCTGCTCGACCGCCGCGGCGGTGAAGCGCAACCTCTCACCGATGTAAAGCGCGATATCGGAGGCTTTTCGTGGTCGCCCGATGGCAAAAAGATCGTGTTGCAACTCAGCGGCGACGACGAAAACGACGCGGACAAGGACAAGAAAGCGAAGAAAGCGCCGAAGCCCATTGTGATCGATCGCTATCAATTTAAGGCGGACATCGAGGGCTATCTCACCGACGCATCACGCAGTCAGATTTCGATTTTCGATGTCGCTGGGAAAAAGCTCGAGGCGCTAACGAATGATCGCCGGTACGACGATCGGGATGCGACGTGGTCGCCGGATAGCTCGAAGATTGCTTTCGTCAGTTGCCGCGACAGCGATCCGGATCAAACGAGCATCGATGAAATTTACGTAGTCGATGCCAAGATGGGAGCCACACCGCAAAAGATCGCTTCGTTCGATTCACCAAGCGGCCAGCGTGTTCGCTGGAGTCCCGACGGCAAGTCGATCCTGTACATGTCGGGTTTTGAGCTGAAGTACGGTGCCTACAGCCAGAATTCGCTGCACGTCATTCCGTCTTCCGGTGGCACTGCAAAAGCTCTCGCCGAAAAACTCGATCGCGGCATCATCGCGCCGGAATTCACCGACGACGGGCAGGCGATCACATTTCTTTTCGATGACGATCGGAGGGTTTACCTCGGCCTCGTTTCCGTGAACGGCGGGGAAGTCGAACGCCTCACGCATGGCGAAGCCGTAATCGAGCAGCGGACATCGGCGGCCGGGCACACTGCGGTGACCGCAACGACCGACTCGACGCCACCCGAAGTCTTCGCTCTTGAATCCGGAAAGTTGCGCAAGCTTTCTTCGCAGAACGACTCGTGGATGAGCGAAATTCAACTCGGCGCCGTCGAGGATTTTTCGGCGAAAGCGAAGGATGGCAACGAGGTCCACGGCTTGATGACGAAACCGCCCGACTACCAGTCCGGCAAAAAATATCCGCTGCTGCTCTGGATTCACGGCGGCCCAGACATGCAGGACGATCACGGGCTCCCGTTCAATTTGTATCCGCTACAGGTCGAACGGCAGATGTTTGCGGCGCAAGGCTACGTTGTGCTCGCCGTGAACTATCGCGGCGGCAGCGGCCGCGGTGCGGCATACACAAAATCAATCGCCGCCGACTGGGGGCAAAAAGAAGTTCTGGATGTGACCGCGGCCGTCGATTACGCGATTTCCAGTGGCGTAGCCGATCCCAACAAACTCGGCGTCGGCGGTTGGAGTTATGGCGGCATGATGACCGACTTCACCATCGCGTCCGACCCGCGCTACAAAGTTGCGATGGCCGGCGCCGGAATCGGCAACGAACTCGGCATGTACGGCAGCGATCAGTACATTCGCCAGTACAACAACGAAATCGGGCCGCCGTGGAAAAATCTCGATACATGGATCAAGATTTCGTATCCGTTCTACCACGCCGATCGCATCAAGACGCCAACGCTCTTTATGGTTGGTCGCGCGGACTTCAACGTTCCGCTCGTCGGCACCGAGCAGATGTATCAATCGCTGCGCACGCTCGGCATTCCAACGCAGCTCGTAATTTATCCCGATCAATTTCACATTTTCACGCGGCCAAGCTACATCCACGACCGCATGCAGCGCTACCTCGCGTGGTGGGATAAATATTTGAAGCAGTAGTTCGTGGAGATCCGGTTGCAATGAGGAACGGCCGAGCTCTGCTCGGCCGTTCCTGTGCTTCCTTCGATTCTGATTTTGCGATCGCCGCATGCTTTGCGGCGGGTCAGTTTTTTCTAGTGTTTGCGTGCGTTGGCGTATTCCGCGGCTTCCTTCAACTCACGATCTGCCGCCACAAGATGCTCAAGAGCCTTTTCCGCGTGTCCGCCCAACTGTTCGTGGTTGTCGGCGCGGGCGGTCTCTGCTTCTTGCCACGCTGCGATGATATGACCTTGCGATGCCGCGAGATGCGGGTGTCTGTGTGCGTCGATATTTTCCACTGGACGTTGCGCAACGGCCACGCCGGCCAAAACCAGCAGAGCCGCGAGGACGCCGCCCCTCAGGAGCTTCGTTTTCATTTGTGACTTCCTTTCGTATTTGAAGGCAGTTGGTAGAGAACGGCGAGAATCGCTCCGTCGGCTCAATTCCTAAACGCGCCGTGTTTGCGAACGACGATAGCGTTGCGGTCTTTGATTTGCAACGCAATGCTCGGCTACTGTTTTCGAGTTGTGGACGGGGTTGGATTGAGGGCGAATGCGTGGTCGAAGCTGGCTTGCCGTAACGAATCGATTTCCGGTTCTGTCAGGCGCATGCGGCGCGCGTTTTCGTATTCCCCTTGCAGTGTGGTCTGAAACATCGCGGGATCGTCGGTAGAAAGAACGACCGGAATTCCATGGCGCAATAGTTTCGGCAAGGGATGATCTTCGATGCGCGCGTCTTTTTGCAGTAGTTGCTTTGCGAGCGCACCGGTGCTGATATTCCCGGCGGGGCAAATTTCCAACGGAATCCGCCGTTCCGCGAGCAAGTCCATCAAGCCTTCATCGTGGACGGCCGCGATGCCGTGGCCGATGCGTTCGACTCCCAGCAGTTCCACCGCTTCGCGAATTTTGTCGGGGCCGCCGACTTCGCCGGCGTGCATCAGTCGATGAAGTCCAAATCCAGCGGCTTTGTCGTAGACAGGACGAAACTCTTTTGTTTCGACGGAGAGTTCGTCGCCGCCGATTCCGAATGCGACGATCGCTCTCGCTTTGTCTTGCGACCGCGCGGCGGCGTTCACGACTTCCATCGCGGCGGCGGCGCCGAATTGGCGCACCGCGTCGAAAATAAATTTGAGCTGCAATCCACGCTGCGCGAAAGAATCCGCGACCTCCTGCATCGCCTCAAAATTCGCTTCGGGAAT
Organism: Candidatus Acidiferrum sp.; assembly: GCA_036266605.1. Taxonomy (GTDB): domain Bacteria; phylum Acidobacteriota; class Terriglobia; order Acidiferrales; family UBA7541; genus Acidiferrum. The sequence continues at coordinate 6,459 of DATAMU010000922.1, forward strand.
TTGTTTGCGCAGAATCATCACGCCGACTGAGAGCGTGATTTCGGCGTAGATGACTTGTTGCGTCACCAAGTGTTCGCCGAGATCGTTCAATATCAGCGCGTAGTCTTGCGGGTTGCGCAGAAACGAAGTAACCCACTTGAATGCTTCCAGGAATCCGGTGAAATCTTTGTATGCGTATTTCTCGCGGACTTCGGCTTCGGTGAAGACCACGCCGTAACGCCGTGTCAGCGCGCAAACAGTCGCAGGCTGGATCGATCCTTCGAGGTGCAGGTGTAACTCCGCGAATTTCGCCGACCTGCGCGACATCGTGCTATCGGCTGCCGGTTCGTTCTTGGGGGACGTGTTCTGCGTTCCTTTCGTCGTTCATTTTCTTGCGGCCGCTCGACTAGTGCTGCGTTTGCGGAACGGCCGGTTTTCCGGCGTTGGTCCACGCCGTGAGCCAGTAAGAACCCACATCGGTGGATGCATCGGAAAGCTGGCGGATCAATGTGGCGGCGGTGAGATTGTAAAAATGGTCGAAGTATTCGTCGTTGTAGCCCTTTGTGGCGGCACGGGCGTTGCGATCGGCAAGCAGGATCGTTTCGAGCGCGGCGTGAGCGCTGAGGCACGATTCAAACGCGTGGTCCGTCGGATCGGCGATGAAAGATGCATCGTTGGGGCGAATTGGAAAGAACGAGGAGAATCGATCGATCAGGACCGCGCCGAAGCGATCGTTGACGCCGTTCTGTAGGGTGAGATGTCCGTCGAAATTTTCGGTCGTGTTGAATGGATCGTGGGCTTCGGCGACGTAGCTTGCGAGAATTGCGGCGTTGAGTTTTGCCTCGTCCCAGTGGGCTTGCTGGAATGAAGTTGTTAGCTTCGCGCTGTAGACGCCGATTTGCCACGGCAGCAGGCCGGTTTGCTCGAGCTTGGACTTGCCGTATTTGCTGGCCGCAGATTTGTAGACGCGAGGAAGCGTGGTGTAAGGGAAGCGGCCGTAGCGATCGAGATAGATAAAGTGATTGTGCTTTTCGGTCGGCGTTTTTGCTTCGGCCTCAATTGGATCGGTGACGTGAAGCGCGAGATAGGAACGGTTTTCGTCGAAGAAGGGTCTTAGATCGGGAGGAAGCGTATCGACGGCCTTGCCAATAATCATGCGCTGGGCGCTTGCCCCCCAGGCGATCGTATCGCGCGGCGCGAGCGATGCGATGAGCGCGACTACGATGCAGGCGATGCTTGCGATCGCCCCGATCGTGAAAACCGAGAGGCTCTTAGAAGAATTAGGCGTGGATTCCGAGCGACTGCGCTTCACACAAGCCGGAATGCAGGTTGACCGATCGTCAATCGCTGCATTCGAGTTTGGTCTGCGGAAGTGCCGCAACATTGCGAATCCTTTGAGCGAATTCTAAGCCTGATTTGCCGCGCGCAGCGTGCTCTTCTTGCGTCCGTAGTTGTAGTAGAACACGAGACCAATTGCCAGCCATACAAAGAAGCGAATCCAATTCATGATTGGAAGCCCGGCCATGAGGAGTACGCAGGTGAGGATCGTGATGATCGGAGCGAGCGGTCCGCCGGGAGCGCGGAAGGCGCGTTTACGATCGGGTTCGCGGTAGCGCAGGATCAAAACCCCCGCAGCGACGAGCGCGAAGGCGAACAGCGTGCCGATGTTGGCGAGGTCGCCGAGTGTGCCGATGTCGAGCAGTCCCGCGGGAATGCCGACGACGAAGCCTGCAACCCAGGTTGAAAAATCCGGAGTGCAAAATTTGGGATGGACGCGGCTGAAGATACGCGGCAGCAAACCGTCTCGCGACATGGCGAACCATACGCGTGCCTGGCCGAGTTGAAAGACGAGAATGGAAGAAATCATGCCCATGAGCGCGCCGATGAGAACGATAAGACGCACGGTGCCGAGATGCATTTTCTTGAGCGTGTTGACGACCGGAGCGGCGTCGTCCATGAGCGTCTGCCAGGGCACGAGGCCGGTGAGGACGACGACAACGCCGATGTAGAGGAGTGTGCAGGCGACGAGCGTGGCGATGATGCCGATGGGGACGTCCCGCTGCGGATTTTTGCACTCTTCAGCGGCGGTAGAAACGGAATCGAATCCGATATAAGTGAAGAAGACGATCGAGCCGCCGGTGAGTATTCCGGACCAGCCGTTGGGCGCGAATGGGTGCCAGTTCGCGGGATGAATGTAGTGTGACGCGAAACCGACGAAGACCAAGATCGCGATGATCTTAACCAGCACCATGATGTTGTTGGTCTTGGCGGATTCACGAATGCCCCGCACCAGAATCACGGTGAGGATCATCACGATGATGAAGGCGGGCCAATTAAAACCGAAGTGCCATCCGGGCTTGTAGAGCATGTTGCCTGCAAGGTCGCTCAGGCCCCCGGGCAAGTAGGCCGGCGTGATCCACTTGAGATCGGGATGGATCCCGAACCAGTCTAGGAAATCCACGACGTGGGCCGAGAAGCCGACGCTGACGGCCATGTTGCTGACGGCGTACTCCAGAATGAGGTCCCAGCCGATGATCCAGGCGATGAGTTCCCCCATGGTGGCGTAGGTATAGGTGTAGGCGCTGCCGGCGATCGGAATCATCGCGGCGAGTTCGGCGTAGCAGACCGATGCGAAGCCGCAGACGATGGCGACGAGGATGAAGGAGAGGGCGATTGCGGGTCCGGCGCCGGGACGGCCGAAGCTCGCGGAATGGTGAATCAGGTATTCGAGGAGCGGCGCGTTCAGGATCGAGGAGGCTTCGAGCTTTTGCCCCGCAATCGCGGTGCCGACGATCGTGAAGATTCCCGAGCCGATCACAGCGCCGATTCCGAGCGAGGTGAGGCTGAGCCAGCCAAGGGACTTTTTCAGTTTTACTTCGGCGTGTTCGGAGTCGGACAGGAGCTGATCGATGTCTTTACAGTTGAAAAGCTGGGATGCCACTCGTTATCTCCGGTTGTCCCGAACCGAGGGCCGAGCCGAACCGAGGGCTGAGCCGCCTGGCGCGCTGAAATGAAGGTGTGGACGCGGTTCAATGTACATGGAGAGAGGATAGGGCGCAACTGGAGGCGAATGTTTGCGATGGACAAGAGTTGGCGCGGCGGATGGCACGGACTTTGGTTCCTGAGGTTGGGTTTCGGAGGTGAGTTTGCGTCGTGTCCGGAGCGCTTCGCCTGAAGTTCGCTTTTCTACACTCGCCCCTCCCGATCGCT
>DATAMU010000923.1:0-3622 GCA_036266605.1 Candidatus Acidiferrum sp.
CAGCGCCCAACGATGGAGTTTTTCCCACATGCGCGCCATCAATCCTGGTTTGACGATCGAGCCGCCGACGGCCATATCGGGATACATGTCACGGATGTTGTAGACGAGTGGTTTGCGCTTCAGCAGGGCGACGAATGCGCCGACGATGCCTTCGAAGGGCGGATCAGTCATTGCGAGGATGAGGTCGCATGGTGCGAACATCGCTCGCGGAACACTCAGGGCAACGTACGACAAGTAGTTGAAGACGCGCCTCGCCATCTGAGTTCGCGGGTAGTCGGTGGAACCAACGCGGATGATGCGCACGCTGTTTGATTGTTCGGTCTGCCAGAGGTGCCAGGAGCGGCGTTCGGTGGGATCGTAAGAGGGTCTGCCGCAAATCACGGTCACTTCATGTTTCTGCGCAAGCGGCTCGATGAAAGCTGCGGCCATCTTGGCTGTCGCCGAAGTGTCGGGCGGATAGTAGAGATTGAGGAGGAGAACTTTCATCGAGTCGGCGGGTGCGACGCGGCGTTCATTTTTTTGTGATGAAAAAATCGCCGAGAGCCAGCGCATCCATCTGCGTCCGTTGAAAACAATCCAGCGCTTCTTCTGGGCGGCAGACGATAGGTTCGTTGTCGTTGAACGAAGTGTTTAACACGATGGGCACACCGGTCGCTTGCTCAAACTCACGAATGAGGCGCCAATAGCGGGGGTTTGCCCCGCGCGTCACCGTCTGCAAACGGCCGGTGCCGTCTACGTGGGTAGGTGCGGGGATCTGCGCGCGTTTTTCAGGTCGAACTGCATAAGCCATCGTCATGAATGGCGATGGGTGCGATTGTTCGAACCATTCACCCGTGGACTCCGCCAAAATCGATGGCGCAAACGGGCGGAAAATCTCGCGATGCTTGATGCGGCGATTCAGAGTGTCTTTCATGTCGGACCGCCGCGGATCGGCAACGATGCTGCGATTGCCGAGCGCGCGCGGACCCCATTCAGCGCGCCCCTGGAACCAGCCGAGAATTTTGCCATCGGCGATGATGGCGGCGGCGCGCTTGCAGATATCTTCTTCCTTCGATTCGCTCACGCAGAAGCCGTTGTTCGCGATGTCGCAGGCGTCGATCGCTCTTCGGATTTCATTGCCGGAGAATTCCGGGCCCCAATAGGAGTTGCTCATCGCAAAAGAGCGCGGCTTCCCGAGCTTCTGATGCCAAACGTAATACGCAGCGCCGATCGCCAACCCCGCATCACCGGCGGCCGGTTGCACGAACACTTCCTTAAACGGAGTTGCGTCAAGAATCTTGCCGTTCGCGACGCAATTGAAAGCGCACCCGCCCGCAAGGCAGACCGACTTCAGACCGGTTTGCTTGGCGAGCTTGGTCAACATGCCGAGATAGACTTCTTCGAGCCGTGCCTGGAGCGACGCCGAAAGATTCTTATGTCGTTGCTCCAACGGAGCTTCCGGTGAGCGTGCCGGTCCGAGGCGCCGTGCCATTTCGTCAGAGAAGAGTTTGCCGACCGTCGGTGTTTTGCCCGCGTCGGCCCAACTCATCTCGGGGCCGGTGCGGTGATGAACGAAGAAATCGAGCCCAAGCTCGAAGCCGTTCGGTCTCGAATTCGGATCGAACCGCACGATCTGGCGAAAAACATCGAGCGATTCCGGCTGGCCGTACGCCGCCAACCCCATCACCTTGTATTCGTCGCCGTATTTTGGGAATCCGAGATATTGCGTGACCGCGCTGTAGTAGAGGCCAAGCGAATGCGGAAACGCCACCGCGCCGTCGATCTTCATTTGCGAGCCGGCTCCCGTGCCCCACATCGTGCTCGCGAAATCGCCGAGACCATCGGCAGAGAGCAGTGCCGCTTGTTCGAACGGCGAAACGAAAAACGCGCTCGCGAGATGCGCCTGATGATGCTCGACGCGATGAAACTGAGATTTTAAATTTTTGGGATCGCTATCGAATGCCGCGGCAAGCGCTTCGGGAATTCCCGTGAATTTCACGAGCACCTTGGCGCGTTCGCGCGCAAACGAAGGCATCTTCAACGCGTACAGAAGCTTCGTCGCCATCCGCGCATAAGGATCGCGCGGCACCGCGACGTGATCGATATCGGCAAGTGTGATGCCGGCGGCTTTCAGGCAATACTGAATTGCCAGCGCAGGAAATCCCGCGGCATATTTCACGCGGTTGAAGCGCTCTTCTTCAACCGCGGCGATCAGCTTCCCGTCGCAGACAATCGCGGCTGAAGCGTTGCCGTGGTACGCGTTGATGCCAAGAATATTCATTCGGTAAAGGCAGTGTACACGGAATTATCCTGCGGCCTCTGCGCTCGTAATCTCAAAGTTGCGCGGCGCGTTACGAAAGATTCAGTCGGCACCATTCATTCAACACATAGATCGACCACGGCCGCGACCAGGAAGTCTTGCCCGCAAGAAAATCCTGCCAAACGCTTTTCACGCCGTTCGAATGCACATGATTCGCAATCGCTGGAGACAGATCACTCAAACTCCGCTCGATTCGCGCCCGCAACGGCCCGCGCAGCCATTCCTTCCAAGGCAACGTGAACGTCCTCTTGCGCTGCTCAAACACTTGCTTCGGCAGCGCACCTTCAATCGCCGAAGCCAAGAGCGCTTTCTGAACGCCCGGCCTTTGACGCGCAGCATCTGGCAATGAGCCGACAAATTCCACCAGCGGCGTATCGAGCAGCGGCACGCGCACTTCGAGCGATTGCGCCATGCTCACCGAGTCCGTGTCGCGCAACAGCGTGCTCACCATGTAGCTTCGCATCTCGAGCCACGAGATCGCGGCGATGGGCTCGAGCTTACGCGCAACATCGGCAATCCGCTCGAGTCGCCCCACCCAAGTTGGCTCCAGCGTGACACCGTCGGCATTCACCGTACTCGGCCGAAAACGCGGTTCGATGAGCCGCGACAGCTCCGCAACAGGAAACAATGTCCGCGTGAAAAAATAAGGGTGAGGCAACGCGTCCGGCGCAATCCACGCGTCGATCACTTTGCGCGCGCCATCTGAACTCGCACGATTGCCGATCATCGCTCGCAAAATCGGCGCCAGCGCGCGACGAACCGGTGCCGGCGCAAACCAAGCCGTTCGAATCAATCGTTCGAGCCGGGGAACGTTCTCAAAAGTCCGGTAGCCCGCGAACAGTTCGTCTCCGCCCAGTCCCGACAACGCCACCTTCAATCCCACCTCTCGCGCTGCCCACGACACAAAATATGTATTGATGCCATCCATCGTCGGCTGATCGAGCGCGCCGATTGCCTCATCAAGACGGCCGAGCATCGCATCTCCATCCAGCGCGACCTCGCGATGTTGCGTGCCGCAAGCCTTTGCGACTTCACGCGCCAGCGCCGCCTCATCGTAAGGAGTTCCCGGAAACGAAAGTGTGAAGCTCCAAATATTCGGCTTGATCTTGCCGGCAATCGCCGCAATCGCGCCCGAGTCCATCCCGCTTGAGAGAAACAATCCGACGGGAACGTCCGCAATCAGATGCGCCCGCACGGCGTCTTCCAACATCGGCCGAACTCGCGCCGCCGCCGTTTCAAAAATCCGCGGCTTACGCGGGTCGCGCGCCGCCGGCGATCGTAACAAGTCCCACCATGGCCGCGCGCGCGGCGTGCGCCGCCGTT
>DATAMU010000924.1:0-2641 GCA_036266605.1 Candidatus Acidiferrum sp.
ACCAGTCCGCCCTCAGTCCAGTTCGGACTCTGTAGCGCTACGCTGATCGGCCCATTCTGCGTGTGCAGCTTCAACTTTCCGCTCGTTCCCGAAATCGAGATCGGACCATTCTCCGACGCAATGTCCGCCTCCCCGGTGCAATTCGACATCGACACCGGACCGTTCTGCGCCCTTACGTAAATCTTCCCATCGACCGCCGAAAACGAAGCCGGCCCGTTCTGCGTCTTGATCTCGAGATTCGCGCCGCGCGGAGTCCGAACGAGCAACTGCACCGCCCAATGTTGGTGAGTTCGCTCAGGGCCACTCACTGAAATGTGACCGCCACTGATCGACATCTTGATCTGCGACAACAATTCCTTCGCGTCCCGATCGTCGCGGTCGGCAAATTTGCACGCGGTCACGGAGTACGTATCTTTGTCCCATCCGCGCGCCTGCACTCCCGCGTTCACCAGATTGTCGATGTGCAGAGTGCTCGCGTCCGCCTTCGTCAGCGTGTGCTCTTCCGAATCCATAATGGGCGGCTCGCCATCGAACATGACATGCATGTCTTCGCAAGAGGTTGCGCCGTCGTTGTGGTGTGAAGCAAAGGCTGGCTCCGCGCTTTCCGCCGGCAACGCAGGAAGAGTCGGCATGGCTGGCATTGCAGGCATTGCAGGCATTGGCGGCATCGGCGGCATCTCGACTGACGGCATCGCGGGCATGGCCGGCATCGGAGGAATTGCGGGCATTGCTGGCATCTCGGGAAGCGCGGGCAGACCTGCCATCGCTGGCATGGTCGGCATTGCGGGCATGGCCGGCATCGATGGCATTGCAGGCATCTCAATCATTACAGGCGCCGACTGTGGGCGGCTCGGCGCAGCCGCAAGAATCAAACCGCATCCCGCCAGAACTCCCGTTAGCCCAACAAACCGCGAAAAGTGCATCGATCGCATCGGCACACCGCCTTTCTTCGCTCTATAGACGATAGAAGACACCCAACGGTCTGTTCGCTGTCAGGGAAAATTTTCGAAGTGTTGCCCGGCCCGCAAGGTGCGGACAAGTCCAGCAAAATCAGCGAGAAGCAACCACGTTCGCGCCAAGCAGGGAGTTCAGGTCGGCCACGATCCCGGCCGCCGTGTCTCGAATCGCCTTCTCCGTCGTCACTTTGCCGATTTCGAATCGCGCCACCGGCGCATACGAACTCACCGTGATCACCGAGCCGGCGCGGTTCGCTCCGCCAGGTTCCGCCGCCGCATAAAACGCCTGCTCTGGTTTCTCCAGGTTCGCAATGCCGACAAATAACGACATCTTTCCGTCGGGTGAAAATGTCCCCATCACCGCGCGCCGCAATCGATTCTGCGCATCGGGCTCGGCAAAAATTCCGCTGATGCGAATCCCATCCGTCGGCCTCGAATCTTCCGGCCGCAACCGGTGCACGCTATACCCGGCGTGCTTCAAGTCGGCAATCAGCGTGATGGCCATAAAATCGACCAGCCGCCCGGCTTGCTGCGCGGCTTCATCTTCCGGCCGGAGTTGCTCGCGCGACGGCGAGGGATTCGTAACCGACACCGCCGGCACGCTCTTCTGGAATTGCCCACGTGCATCGACCGCATCGAGCTCGAAATCGCTCACATAAACAATCTTTGACCGATCGACCGACGAATCCGTGACGATTTCCGGCGTGTCGATGGCTGCCACGCTCACTGCCGATTCCTCTTGGGGAGGCGGTGGCGGCAGCTGCTGCGGAGCGATCTGATTCTGACTCTGCGAGTGTTGTGTCTGTTGGCGTGGCTGCGACGACGAAGGCTGTTGCGCTTGCGCAAAGCAAGCGTCAGCGATCACGAAGCCCAGGATTGAGAGCGTAAGTATAGCCAAACCGAATTGCTTCATGACGCAACCTCAGTTTCCGCTGGGGCGACCAATATCGTGACGATGCGCACCATCATAGGTTTGATGCGCGCGACGATGTGCCGTCATGTTATCGATTCGTGCTTTGGTTGGAACCTGTACGAAAGTACGGTTCTTATTTGAAGCTTCCAAGGTAAATCGCGACTCAGCAGGCTGGCGCAGGGGCGCAGCATGCTGCGCCCCTAGTCCGCACGCTGTTCAACACATCGCGATCTAATTTTTCTTTGATTCTCGCCGTTTGGCGCCGGCAGGCACTCTAAAGATGCATCGACCCCGTATACAAAACGCGCGCCTTTCCCGACTCCCCGCGCTCAATCCGCCCAATCCTGAAAAACTTCTCCCGCCGCCGCTTCAAATCGGCCTCGACCGACTGCACCTTCGCCTGCGGCACAACCAAAATCATCCCGACGCCCATGTTGAACGACTGCAGCAACTCGTCCGTATCGATCTTCCCCAGCTTCGCCAAATATTTGAAAATCGGCAGCACCGGCCATGAGCCAATATCCACGCTCGCCTGAACTCCCGACGGCAATACCCGCGGCAAATTTCCCGGAATTCCTCCGCCGGTGATGTGCGCAAGCGCCGAAACCCAACCCTTCGCCAAAATATTTTTCAACGCCGGCGCATAGCAAAGATGCGGCTTCAGCAACTCCGCGCCGATCTTGTTTCCGACTTCCGCGACGTACGTTTCCGGCTTCAACTTGGCCACTTCAAACGCCAGCTTGCGCGCCAGCGAATAGCCGTTGGTATGCAG
>DATAMU010000925.1:0-3241 GCA_036266605.1 Candidatus Acidiferrum sp.
CTACGACAAGACATCCGGTACGCCGCGCGCACGCTCTGGAAGAGCCGAGGCTTCGCGCTGGTTGCGATCGTTACGCTGGCGCTGGGAATCGGGGCATCGACGGCGATTTTCAGCGTGATGGACAACGTGTTGATGGAGCCGTTTCCATACGTCGATGCGCAGCGATTCATGATCATGATGATCCACGACACCGAGACCAACGAGCCCGGAGGTCGCGGCGGCTACTCCGGGCCAGAGTTCCTCGACATCATTGAGCAGAATCACGTTTTCGATCATGTGATCGCCAACGATCAGCAAGACGTGTTGTATCGGTCCGGTGGGGGCACCGAGCTTTTCAAAGGTTCGATGGTGACGCCGGGTACGTTTGAATTTTTGGGCATGCCTTCTCTCGTCGGCCGCGTGATGCAGCCGGCGGATTACGAACCGGGAGCGCCGCCTGTTTTTGTGATGCGCTACAAGACGTGGGTCACGAAATTCAGCGCCGATCCCAGCATCTTGGGCAAGACGTTTGTGCTGAACGATACGCCGCGCACGCTGGTGGGCGTGATGCCGCCGAGATTCGGATTCGGCGATTCCGATGTATGGATTCCGATGAAGCCCGAGCACGCGGTCGTGACCGAGCAGCATGGATTTCCGCAGCGCTGGTTTTTGATGGGACACTTAAAGCCCGGCGTTAGCGAGAAGCAGGCGCAAGTCGACCTCGACATCGTCGCGCATCAACTGGCGACGAAATATCCGAAGGACTATCCGAAACATTTCACCGTGCAGATTCAGTCGCTGACCGATCTGGTGGTTGGTCAGTTCCGGACGACGCTCTACATCATGCTGGCGGCGGTCGGATTGTTGCTGCTCATCGGCTGCGGCAATGTGGCGAATCTTTTGTTGGCGCGCGCGACTGGGCGTGAAAAGGAATTTGCGATTCGCGCGGTGCTTGGCGCGGGGCGCGTGCGGTTGATTCGGCAGCTGCTGGTTGAGAGCTTGATTCTCGCCCTCGGCGGCGCTGCTCTGGGGACATTGATCGCGTGGGGCGGACTGAAATCGCTGGTTGCGTTGATTCCAGCGGATATCGTTCCGGCGGAAGCGGTGATTCGGCTCAATACACCCGTGCTGATTTTCACGTTGTGCGTGGCGGTCCTTACGGCGCTCGTTTTTGGGCTGGTGCCCGCGCTGCAGGCGGCGCGGCGCGATCTGAACGATCCCTTGCGTGACAGTGGAAAGGGAACCGGTGGTGGCGGAAACAACGGACGACTGCGAAACGCTGTTGTTGTTTTGGAAGTTGCGGTCTCGCTGACGCTGATGGTTGGCGCCGGCTTGCTGATGCGCAGTTTCATCGCGCTGCGCGACGTTCATCTAGGTCTACAGCCGGATCACATTCTGGTGGTGCGGCTGCCGCTGCCGACGGATCGATATAAGACATCGGATCAACTTTCGAGCTTCTATAAGCCGTTATTGCAACGATTGAAGGCGCTGCCAGGTGTTGTCGATGCGACGGAAACGAGTTCACTGCCGCCGTTTGGTGGAGATCGCGGAGACGTCGAAGTAGTGGGGAAGTCGCACGATGAAAAATGGCAGACGCAGTTTCAGCTCGCGAGCCAAAGCACTTTTTCGACGCTGAAGATTCCCATCGTCAGCGGCCGCACGTTGACCGAAGCCGAGGTCGACGGCAAGCGTAAAGTCGCGGTGATCAATGAGACGTTCGCGAAGCGCTACTTGCACGACGAGAATCCGATCGGACAGCGCATTCACATTGTCGGACTGGAGACGTATCCCGACCCGGTGAAGGATGCCTGGTTTGAAGTGGTGGGTGTTGTGGCCGACCACAAAAATCAGGGACTCCAGCAACCGATCTTCCCTGAGGCTTTCGTGCCGTATACGGTGACGGGCTCGGGCGGGCGCGGAATTTTGGTGCGAACGGCGCAGGAGCCGATGGCGATGCTCAAGGCGGTGGAGCAGGAAGTGTGGGCGACGGATCAAGGTGTTGCGCTGACGCTGACCGGAACGCTGGAAAGTTTTATCAACTCTTTTGCGTATGCGGGGCCTCGGTTTGGATTTTTGCTGATGTCGATCTTTGGCGGGATTGGGCTGATTCTCGTGACGGTCGGCGTGTACAGCGTGCTGGCGTACACGGCGGCGCAGCGGACGCATGAGATCGGGATTCGCATGGCGCTGGGAGCCGAGAGCGGGGATGTGCTGAAGCTGGTGGTGTCGATGGGATTGCGATTGGTGGGATTGGGGGCGGTGATTGGAGTTGTGGCGAGTTTGCTGCTCGCTGGAGCGATCAAAAGCCAGCTGTGGGGCGTGTCGGCGCACGATCCGATGACCGTGATTGCGGTGACGGCGGTGCTGCTGGTGACGGGCGTTGTGGCGTGCTGGATTCCGGCGCGGCGTGCGGCGCGGGTCGATCCGCTGGTGGCGCTGCGGTACGAGTAGCTACTGCCGTCGTTGGCGGCGTTCGTAGAGCCAGGCGCCGAATAACGCGGGTGGCAACGCTAGCACGACGAGAGCGATTGGATACCAGTGCGGGCCGTACTTGTCAGTCTCGTTCCACGTGGCGACGAGGCCTGCGATTGACGCGACTTCTCCAAGAATTCCAAGAATGAAGGCGTGAAGCATGGGCCGCGATGGTGCGAGCCACGCGGTGACGTATGCGCCGATGACGCCGTAGAGCGTGCGATAGAGCGTTGCCAGCGCGAGCAGGCGCGAGTCGGTCATCGGTGTGCCGAGCGGCGGAAAAATATGGAGAGCGTGCATTGCCGCATCGGTGGCGAGCGATAGCGCAATGCCGATGATTGCGCCGGCTAACACGGCGCCGATACTTTTCAGAATGGACATGTGCCCCTTTCGCCGGACACGCGCGGACCTGGACGATTGGTGCGAATGGTAGCGGGAAAAGAATGCGAGGTCCAGTTTGGAATCGATCGAGCGAGGCGGCGCGGAACGTCGATGCAGATTCATTCTCTACGCTATGAGGTATTCGCCTGATTGTTGGCGGCGGCTCAGTTGTAGCGCCGGCATCCTTGCCGGCGGTTTTGAGTTGCGCCTTGGCAAACGAAAATGCCGGCAGGATGCCCTTCGAAGCTCAGGGTAAACCGGCGCTACAAATTCAGAGTTGACAGGGAAGAAACGGCTGGGTAATGTAGGCGAAGAAAAAGCGAATATCGTGCCCGCACGGTCGGCGCTTTTTCGTTCGATCGCCTATGGCTGCCGCGTCTTCACTTGCTGAACTTCGTGCCAAAATTGA
>DATAMU010000926.1:0-1786 GCA_036266605.1 Candidatus Acidiferrum sp.
AACGCTGGTGGATGGAAAGAAGACGACGATCGTCGGCGTGATGCCGACGAGTTTTCAGTTTCCTCCGGGAGAGAGCGATCCGGCACGGGTTTGGACGCCGCTGCAACTTGATCCGGCGAACCCAGGAAGTCGCGGATCGCACAATTATTACTTGCTGGGTCGCGTGAAGCCAGGTGTCACGCCCGCGCAGGCACAGGCGGAGTTGGCGTCGCTGGTGCAATCGTATGGTGAGCACAAGGCGCCAAAGACGCACAGCTTCGATCCAAAAAATCACACACTGGTGAGTTATCCGCTGCAAGCGGAAGTGGTGTCGGGCGTGAGGCCTGCGCTGTTGATGCTGCTGGGCGCGGTGGCGTTTGTGTTGCTGATTGCGAGCGTCAACGTTGCGAATCTATTGCTCGCTCGAGCAGAGGCGCGGCGACGGGAGATTGCGATTCGCGGCGCGATGGGCGCGAGCCTGGGGCGGTTGGCGCGGCAATTTGTGACCGAGGGAATTTTGCTGGCGTTGTTTGGAGCGGCGTTGGGGCTAGCGCTTTCCTATGCGGGCGTGCGGTTGGTGCAGTTGACGAATGCGGGAGGGATTCCGCGCGCAGAAGAAATTGTGATGGATTGGCGGGTGTTGGTGTTCACGTTGGTGACGAGCATTGTCACTGGCGCGTTGTTTGGATTAGCGCCGCTCGTGCCGCTGCTGGTGAGCGGGATTTCGGGGTCACTGAAAGATGCGGCGGGTAGCACAACGGCGGCGGGAGGAGCGCAGTTGTTCCGGCGCGTTCTGGTTGTCGGTGAATTGGCGATGGCGCTGGTGCTGCTGATCGGATGCGGGTTGATGCTACGCGCGTTCTGGAAGTTGCAGGAAGTCCACACCGGGATGGCGCCGGAAAACGTGATCACAATGCGCGTGTCGCTGCCGAGCGGCACATACAACGACAATCCGAAAATCGCCGCCTTCTGGGATCGGCTCGAAGAGCGGATCACCCACTTGCCCGGAATCAAGTCCGCGGCGATCGTTTATGGGCTTCCTCCGCTGCGTCCGCCAAACATGAACGACACCGACATCGAGGGATTTGTGAAGCGCGAAGGCGGGCCGATCGAAAACGTCGATTTTTATCAATCGGTCAGCAAAGATTATTTTGCGACGATGGGCATTCGGTTGATGGATGGGCGTTTGTTCGATGATCGCGATGCGTTTGGAGCGAATCCTGTCGTGATCGTGAATCACACGATGGCGAATACGTTCTGGCCCGGGCAAGAAGTAGTGGGACGGCGAGTGCGGCCGGGTATGGGGAAGGATACGCCGTGGTTCACGGTGGTCGGCGTGGTAGACGACGTGAAGAACGCGGGACTCGATCGTCCCGCAGGCACGGAGCTGTACATTCCGTATAAGCAGGCGCAGCCGCTCGGCGTGGGTGACATGTACGTGGTCATGAAGTCAGCTAGCGGAAATCCCGGCAATCTTCCGGGAGAAGTGCGGGAGCAGCTGAATGAACTGGATGCGTCGCTGCCGCTGGCGGACGTGCGGCTGATGGACGATGTGCTGGAACGTGCGCAGTCGCGGCCGAGGTTCTTGACGCTGCTGCTGTCGTTGTTTTCGATTACGGCGCTGGCGATCGCGACGGTGGGGATTTACGGAGTTGTTTCGTATTCCGTCGCGCGTCGGACCAAAGAGTTTGGATTGCGGATGGTGCTGGGAGCGCAGACTGGCGATGTGCTAGGACTGGTGATGAAACAGGGCGCAGCGATGATCGCGGTCGGCTTGATCGCGGGACTGGTCACGGCGTTCGCGCTG
>DATAMU010000927.1:0-3195 GCA_036266605.1 Candidatus Acidiferrum sp.
AAACAACATCGCGTTCACCAATATCGTCACCAGCGACGCCACCAACGTCGCATTGTAAATCGCCGGCGTAATCAACCCCGCCTTTTGCGAGACCTGCGCCAAAATAAACGAAAACTCCCCGATCTGCGTCAACCCAATCGCCACGCGCGCCGACGTTGACGTCGTATACCCAAACAATTTCACGACGCCAAACCACGTCACAAATTTCCCCGCCAAGACCAGCCCGACCAGCAGCAAAATAATCTGCCACGCCGATCCCCACGTCCGCGGATCGATCAGCATCCCCACCGACACAAAAAACACCGCCACAAACGCATCCCGCAGCGGAGCCGTCTGATGCTCCAGCTTCTTCACAAACGCCGAGCTGCCCAGCAGCATCCCACCGAGGAACGCGCCCAGCGCCAGCGACAGTCCCACCGCCTCTGTCACCGCCGCCACCACCATGCACGTCGTCAACGCCAGCAACAGCGAAATCTCGTCGTTGCAAGTCTTCTCCACCCGCGCCAACAACCGCGGCATCAACTTCCACGCCGCCGCCGCGATCGGAATCAGCAGCAAAAACGCCTTCCCGATCCGCCAAGCCACCTGTCCATAGTCCGCGCCGCCCTCGCTCACCAGACTCGGCAGCAGCACCGTCAAAATCACCACCACCAAATCTTCCACGAGCGTCAGCGCGATCATCACGCGCCCCGCCTCCGTATTCATCTCGCCGCGATCCATCAGCAGCCGCATCAGCACCATGGTGCTCGCCACCGCCACGATGCATCCCACCGCCAAACTTTGCAGCACCGGCCAGTGCATCAACCAGCCCACGCCCATGCACAACACCACCGACAACACCACGCCCAGCGGCGACCCAATCAGCGCCACCCACTTCACCTTCATCAAATCCGGAATCGAAAAGTGAATTCCCACCGAAAACATCAACAGCACGACACCCACTTCGGCCATCAACTCAAACACATGCACGTCATGCACGCGCAAGCCCGGCGTCAACGGACTGACAATCAGCCCCGCCAACACGTACCCAAGCAAAATTGGCTGTTTGATCCGCCACGCCACCAACCCACACACCAGCGCCGCGGCAAACACCATCGCAATGTCTCGAAAAATAACCGAATGCTCCGCCACAAAATCTCCCAATCAAAAATTTTGCCGAGTATACAACGCCGACTCACGATCCACCGCGCATCTCTTTGTACGGGCGCGGCACTGCCGCGCCCCATGTCCGCTAGATCTCTCTGTCTTCTTTCCAACCTGCGCTAAAATCCTCTCATCATGTCCATCTCCGCCCAACCCCTCTCCTTCGACCTCGCCGTCGCCATGTCCCACCTGTCCTCCAAGGACGAAAAGCTCGCCGAACTGATCCTCGCCACCAAGAAATTCCAAAAAGATCTCGACCTCGCCCAATCCCCCTACGAAGCGCTGATGGAATCCATCGCCTACCAATCCATCTCTGGCAAAGCCGCCGCCACGATCTTCGGCCGTGTAAAGGCCCTTGGCGACAACGGCCGCCCTCCCACTCCCGAAAAAATGTTGAAGCTCAAAACGCAAGCCTTGCGCAAAGCCGGCCTCTCCCGCGCAAAAGTCCTCGCGATGAAAGATCTCGCCGCCAAAACAATTTCCGGCGTGGTCCCCACCCGTGAGCAAGCCGAAAAACTCTCTGACGACGAACTCGTCGAGCGCCTCGTCTCCGTTCGCGGCATCGGCGCATGGACGGTCGAGATGTTTTTAATTTTCAATCTCGGCCGCCCCGACGTCCTCCCCATCCACGACCTCGGCGTAAAAAAAGGCTGGTCCGTCACCTACGGCAAAAAACACATGCCGCGACCCAAAGAGCTCCTCAAATTCGGTGAACTTTGGCGTCCCTATCGCACCATCGCCAGTTGGTACATGTGGCGCGCCTTCGAACGCGCCGGCTACAAAGTCACCAACAAGATCCGCCCGCCCCGAGTCCGCAAAAAGCGCACCACGGCAAAATCCTCCAACTCCGCAAAACTGAAATCGAAATTCCCCAAATCCGCTCGCCGCAAAAAACGGTGAGACATAACGCCACAAACAAATTCGTAGGGGCACGGCACCCCGTGCCCGGCTCATTTCTTCTCCGCGTTCCTCAGCGTTCGCTGCGTCTCTGCGTTATCTTTTCTCTGCTCTTTCTCTTCTCCCTCCCCGCCCGCGCCCAAGAATCCACCATCATCCACCTGGAATCCCAGACTTGGCCCGACTCGAAGACGCCAACGAAAAACCCCGACCTCCTCTCCTTCGACGACCTCGTCGCTCTCTCCAAAACCGCCGAGCCAACCGGCGACCTCGCTCATCGCCTCGACTCTCTCCTCAATACTCCTCTCCTCCACGACGACCCGTCCGCAAAACCTCTTCGCCCCAATGTCCCCAGCCTCGGCCCCGTCCTTCGCGTCGCCATGTGGAACATCGAACGCGGCCTCAACATCGATCTCATTCGTTCCACGCTCAAACCAATCGATCCGAGAGAACCGATCCCCCAGTTCGAAATACGTGGCAAATACAATGCCCACGACGCCGCCCTAACGGCTCAGATCACGAAGATCAAGGACCTCGACCTCCTCATCCTCAACGAAGCCGACCTCGGCATGAAGCGCACCAACTACGACGACGTCACCGCCGACCTCGCCTCCGCACTCCATATGAACTACGCCTATGCCGTCGAGTTCGTCGAAGTCGATCCCATCTTCGATCTCAACTCCGAAGAAGTTCACCTCCCCGACGCGCAACAAGACCAGCGCCTTCAGGAAGACCTGCACGTCGATCGCGAGAAATACCACGGCCTCCACGGCACAGCCATCCTCAGCCGCTACCCGCTCCGCAATGTCCGCATTTTTCGTTTGCCGTTTTGCTACGACTGGTACGCCACCGAATACGCCGCCATCTCTCAGCTCGAACAGGGCCGCCGTTGGTCTGCCAAGAAATTATTCGACGAGCGCATCGAGCGCGAACTCCGCCACGGCGGCCGCATGGCGCTCATCGCCGACATCTCGGTCCCCGAACTCGCCGGATCCGACGGCGCTCCGGGTCAAGCCACGATCGTCGCCGCGCATCTCGAAAACAAATGCACGCCCGCCTGCCGCCGACAACAAATGACCGCGCTCCTCGATCAACTCAAAACCATCCAAAATCCCGTCATCCTCGCCGGCGACTTCAACACCACCGGCCGCGACA
>DATAMU010000928.1:0-10128 GCA_036266605.1 Candidatus Acidiferrum sp.
GTGCCGCTGAGCGAGATTCAGAAACTGATCCCGGGCGGACGGTAGTTGGCGCGTACAAATCGATCGATTGATCGATGGTACTTGTTAATTCAAGTCACTCGTCCCGCAGCGCCACCACCGGATCCACCCTCGTCGTCCTCCACGCCGGAATCACCGTCGCAGCAAACGCAACTCCCGCCAGCACCAACGGCACAAAAATAAACGTAACTGCATCCGTCGCGCTGACGCCGAACAGCAAGCTCGCCATCACCCGTGTCAGCGCCATCGCACCAATCAAACCCACGACAATTCCTATCCCCGCCAGCTCCATCCCGTGCCGCATCACGAGCCCGATAATATCCCCGCCTCGCGCGCCTAGCGCCACCATCACGCCAATATCCCGCGTGCTCTGCGTCACCAGGTACGACATCACGCCATACAACCCGACCGCCGCCAGCAGCACCGCGAACGCAGCAAATGCTCCCAGCATCGTGCTCGCAAATCGCGCACGCGCCAGCGAATCGTGTACAAGCTCCTCCATCGTCCGCACACTGAACACCACCGCCGTAGGATCAACTGCGTGAATTGCTTGCGCCACCGCCGACGAAATCGCCGCCGGATCGCCCGCCGTTCGCACCGTCAGTGCAATTCCCCCCGACGCTGCCTGCTGCTGCGCGAAATACCCCGCGATCTTCCCGTCCGTCTCGAGCCCATACTGCTTCACCGCTCCCACGACACCGACAATCGTCAGCGGTTTCTTCGGATCGCGGAACCACAGATGTTTGCCGACCGCTGCCTCTCCGTTCGGCCAAAACCGCTTCGCGAATCGTTCATCAACAATCATGACTTGCGGTGCATCGCCATTATCGTGTTCATCGAAGAATCTTCCCGCCACCAACGGAATCTTCATCGACGAAAAATAGCCCGCACTCGCGATCCGCAAATCGACTTGCAACTCCTGTCCCGGCGCCGGCGTAAATCCCTCCACATTGATCGATCCCCAGCCCACTCCTCCCGTCATCGGCAGCGGATCGACCTGCCCCTGCGCAACAACTCCTGGCAGCTCCGAAATGCGGCTTTCCACCTCGCGATAGAACGCCGCTCGTTGTTTTCCATCCTGATATTTCGGACCATCCACCGAAACCTGCATCGTTAGCACGTGATCCGGACTGAATCCCGGCGGCACCGCTTCCAGCCGCACAAAACTTCGCACCAACAGCCCCGCCCCGATCAGCAGCATCAGCGAAAGCGCCAGCTCCGAAATCACCAGCAATCCGCGCAGTCGCTGGCGTCGCACTAAAATCCCGCCGTCCGCCTGCCCCGCGCGCCCTCCCGCCTTTAGCGACGTATTCAAATCCACTTTCAACGCGCGCCACACCGGCGCCAGCCCAAACAAAATTCCCGTCACCAGCGACACTCCAAACGTAAACGCCATCACCGAGCCGTTGATGCCAATATCTTCCAGCCGCGGAATATTCCCCGGATTCATCGTGCGCACCACAACAAGGCTTAACTCCGCCACACCGAGTCCTACCAGACCTCCAAGCACGCCCAGCAGCGCGCTCTCCGTCAACAATTGACGCGTGATCTGCTTCCACGAAGCACCCATCGCCGTGCGTAGCGCGATCTCTTTCTGCCGTGCTGCGCCGCGCGCCAGCAACAAATTCGCCACGTTCGCGCACGCAATCAAGAGCACCAGTCCCACCGATCCAAGCAGCACCAACAGCGCTCGCCTCACGTCGCCAACAACTTCATCCTGCAGCAACGTGATGTGCATCCCGAAACTCTCGCCACGCTTATCCTTTTCACGAATCCGCGACGCCATCACATCCAGGTCAGCCTGCGCTTGCTGCACCGTCACGCCTGGCCTCAGCTTCACCAGAATGTTGTAATTTTCGTCGCGCCGATTCGTCGCCGCATCCGCTGCGAGCGGAAACGGCCGAAACACATCGACGCGATCCATCGGCCCTTCCGCCGGCATTACTTCCCCGTTCAGCCGAAACCCCCGCTGCAAAATCCCCACCACCGTGAACGGTTCACTGTCCAAAATGATCGTCTTCCCGATAATCTGCGGATCAGCGCTGAACAATCTCCGCCACACTCGATCCGTCAGCACCACCACCGGCGGTTTTCCCGGCAAATCCTCCTCCGGCAGCAACAAACGCCCCAGCTGCGCCTTCCCTCCCAGCATCGTCAACAACGTCGACTGTGCCCGTATCCCATCGAGATGCTCCGCCTGTTCGCGCCCCGTCAGTGTCACGGGACGTATCTGCGCCAGCGCCATCTGTTCGAACGAATGATTCTCATTCCGCAAATCGATGTACTGCCCCGGCGACGGCCAATCGCGAAAAATCCCGATCGCCGGCGAATGCAGCCACACTCCTGCCAATCGATCCGGCTGCGGATACGGTAACGGCCTCAACAACAGCGCATCGACCACGCTGAAGATCGCTGTGTTTGCCCCAATCCCGATCCCCAGCGAAATCAAAATCACCAGCGTCGAAAACCAATTCTTCCGCAGCACCCGCCCCGCAAAAACAAAATCCTGCCACCAGCTATTCATCGTTCAACTCCTGCACATCACATCACCTTCGAAACTTTCGCGCTCCGCATCGTCTGTGTAGGGGCGCAGCCTGCTGCGCCCCATGTCCGCACCACGTAATCCCCTGGCAATAGCACGCTTCCTACTTACAACACGAAGGGACACGGATACAATGCTCCCATTCTCGGGGTTCCGGCATTTCGAACCTCAGAGGTTCATCCATGCCCCGCGCCGCCCTAGGAATCCGCGTCCACTCCGTCTGGGGCGCCCTCGTCGCCGTAACCTACGTGCACGGCGAGATCGCAATGCTCGACAGCCGCCGAGTCCCCATCACCGGCACAACCGACGCCGGCGCAAGCCAACCCTACCACGCCGCACGCTACCTCCAACTCTCCGAAGCCGAATCCTTCATCGCATCCGCATTCGCCGCCGCACACACCACCGCCGCGTCCGCCCTCCTTGAAGTAATTGACGAACTGCGCGGCCAAAAGTTCCAAGTCACCGGCTGCGCCATCCTTATGGCCGCAGGCCGCACGCTACCACCCCTCGAAAAAATCCTTGCCGCCCACCCGCTCCTCCACACCGCCGAAGGCGTCTTCTTCCGCGAAGCCTTCGCCAAAGCCTGCGACTCCAACTCCATCCCTGTCACCAAAACAAAAGAGCGCGACCTTGAAATCGCGCTCACAAAAAAGTTCGGCCGCACCGCGCCCCAAATCAAAAACAAAGTCCAACACCTCGGCCGCCACATCGGCTCCCCATGGACCTCCGACCAGAAACTCGCCACCCAAGCCGCCCTGCTCATCTTACCCACGCCGAAAAAATAAGCGGCAGTTGGGTGCCGCACCCTTAGCTTCTAGAGGGTGCGGGTTTAGATACCACGTCGTCCATTCCTTAACGACGACCACAACCGTCACAAACGCCCGCCGCGATCACCAATCGTTCTTCCAACACCCAGCTTCTCGTCAACGTCTTGACACTTAGTTTCGACAACACCTAAGATTCGCCCAACAGTCGGCCCCTCAACTCATCAATGAAAGGCCACAACAGTGGCGACTACCGACTTCAGTTCGGCCGCATTCGCGCAAAACCCTGCGCGCCAACGATTGGAAACATTTTTCTTCCCATTCATGGCAGTCCTGATCCTCGCTTCCGTCTTCCTCGGATTCGCCCGCACCTTCTTCCTCGCGCCGATCTATCACTATCACTTGCCCAACGTTCTCGTCGCAATTCATGGCGTAGTGTTCGCCTCATGGATCGCGTTATTCGCGATACAGACCTCTCTGGTGGCCGTGGGCCGCACCGACCTGCACAGAAAGCTCGGCGTTTTTGGCGCAGTCTTGGTGGGCCTCGTCTTCACCATGGCCTACGCCGTCATGCTCGAAGGAGTTCACAGAGGCTTCACGATTCCCGGACAGGAATCGATTTCGGAGCATGACCGAGCGCAAATTCTCGCCCTCGACGTGGTCGGCATCAACTTCTCATTCGCAATGTTCGTGGCTGGTCTACTGCTTCGTCGCAATCCCGATTCTCACAAACGGCTGATGCTCTTCGGCACTATCGCCATGATCGGCCCCGCCATTGCCCGTTGGCCCTTCGCCATCATCGCTTCCAAGCCGCCGCTCGTCGGAGTTGTGTTGCAGCTATTCGGAATCGCCGTGCTCGTCTTCGACCTGCTCACAACGCGGCGAGTTCATCGCGCAACATGGATCGGCGTCGCAACTCTTTTCCTCGTCCCCGCGATCGCGATCCCCTTATCCACTACTCCGTTCTGGCTCAATTTCCTCGCATCGCTAAAACAATTTCTCGCTCATTTCTGAATATATATCAGTTCACTAGGTGGCAGTCGCTTCCATCGCACAATAGAGGCACAATTTGCGCCTTCCGGTCCTCCGCGCCATTCTTTTCCGAATTTCACGAATTGCCCAACGAGCTTCCTTGCTGACGGACCAAAAGCCTCGGACCACCCTGTCGTCCGTCTGGGCGAGCCTCTTCAACGGGGTGAGCGCATTTTCGTCCGCCATTTGGGCGAGCGCGAACGCACACCAGAATCGGACCTCTTTGGAGGGATCCTCGAGATTGCCGAGCAGGATCTCGTGCGATTCTGGCAAGTGGTAGTGCGCCAACGACTCGGCTGCCTGCCCCCTGACTGTGGAATTTTCTTGTTTGTCTCCGACAACCCTCTCCAAAGCCTTGACGGCAGCCTTGCTGTGCGCAAAATCGAGCGCGTGCGCCGCCGCAGCTCTGTTGAACGGCCTCCGACCGTGCAGTAAGACCTTTATTACCGAATGTACGGCCCTTGCATCGCCCCGCTGAAAAATTCCCTTTGCCCCTTCGTATGCCTCGATGGTGGACCTCCCGTTGAGCCGTTCGAATGCAGTCGGAACGTGTATCTTTCTGAGGCGTCGTTTCCCACGGCCATATAGATTCTTTTCCTTCGACAGATACTCGACTTCGAAGTATTTCGCCAGGAACCTCCGGTCAGTACTCTGCTCATATTCTCCGCCTTCGTTCACAAGCCAAACGCAGTCAAGTCCGTCTTTGCGGTTGTAATATCCGACACGGAATTGGCGGCCAACTTCCTTTTGCCAGGTAGGAGCCCGATGATCGGCTCTCAGCAAACGTACTCGCGACTTGGGTGGGATTATTTTCGGAATTCGTGTCGTGACCATTGATGACACAACATTGAGATTCTAAGCTTCCTGCGTAGCCACCGCATCCCGCCGATCCATATAAACCCGAAACACGCCCATCGCTGCCGCAACGATCGTCGGTCCCGCCACCAATCCGAGCAACCCAAAAACTTCCAGCCCGCCCAGCACTCCAATAAACAGCAGCAACTCATTCAGCCGCGTCCGGTTCCGCAGCAGTAGCGGCCGAATAATATTGTCCGCCGTCCCTGCCACCGCCCCGCAGATCACCAGAATCGTAATTCCCTTGCCCCAGTGCCCGCTAAATCCCAGCCACAACGCCGCCGGCACCCAGATCAGCGCCGACCCCACCACGGGCACCAGCGAGAAAAACGCCATCACCACGCCCCAAAACACCGCCGTCGGAATCCCGCCGATCGTGAACGCCAACCCTCCCAGCAATCCTTGCAAACACGCGATCACCAACCCCACCGACACGCTTGCAAAAATCAAATCGCGCGATTCCGTCAGCATGTCCGTCTGAATCGATTCGTCAAACGGAATCAAATGCCTCACCCCGCGCACGATGCTCTCCCCATCGCGAAACATAAAAAACAACGAAAAAATCACAATGAACAGATCCACAAAAAACGTTGTCAAATTTTTCAGCAGCCCCGCAAAATTCGACGCGATAAACCCCGCGATCCGTTCCGCCCCTTGCCGGATCGGCTGCGAAAAATCCCAATCCTGCCACGCAGCCGGCATGTGCGCATGCAGCCATGCGATCGTATGCATCGACAATTCTTTGTCCGGATCCATCAGCGCCGCCTGCAAGCGCGTCGTCGCCTCGATCGCCTGTCTCGTCGCAAACACCAGCACGACAATCGCCGGCGCAATCAACAGCACCGTCACCATCGCCGTACTCACCAGCGCCGCCGCGTTCGGTTTCATCCGCCGCTCTAACCGCTCGTGCAGCGGATAGAAGAAAATCGCGAACACCGCCGACCACGCCAGCGGAACAAAAAATGGCTCGACGATCCGGTAAACCAGATAAATCAGCAGCAACAACGCGCCATACGACAGCACTGTCGTCAAACGATCACTCGTTGTTTTTGGAGGAAGCGGAGCCAGCTTCATGTGAGGTATATAATTGCACAGGATCGCAAAAGGATGGTCTCGTTCTTCCTCGGGACGCATCCAATCGATCGCAGACGGAACGATCGCAAGACGGAATCAGCTCGATCGTAAGACGGATTCAGGCCTTCCTGCCGACGGAGCCTTCTGGAGTCACCAAACACCGTGTCGCTTCCTCGCGTCCAACTGTCTTCGTATCAGGTGCGCCTCCTCGCCGTCCTCGCGCTCATCAACCTGGTGAACTTCGCGGACCGCCAGGCCATTCCTCCGCTCGTTCCCCTGATTCGCGATGAGTTCGCGCTTACCAGCACGCAAATCAGCTATCTTCAAGTCGCGCTGCAAGCGGTTCTCGCGCTCGCCAGCATTCCTTTCGGATATTTCGCCGATCGCTTCAATCGCTCGCGCATCATCGCCGGCGGCGTCATCTTCTGGAGTTTCGCAACCGTCTTCACGAGCCACGTGCACACCTTCGCGATGCTCCTCCTCGCGCGCGCGTTTGTAGGCATCGGCGAAGCCGCCTACGCGCCCGCTGCGCAATCGATGATCTCCGGCGGCTATCCCACGCAGAATCGCGCCCGCGCTCAATCCATCTTCGCCGCGGGCATGTTGATCGGCGGCACAGTCGGCCAGGCGGTCGGCGGACTCGTCGGCCAATGGCTCGGCTGGCGCGCTGTCTTCTACGCCATCGGAATTCCGGGATTGATTCTGTCGCTCGCAATTCTCGGACTGCCGGAACCTCCGCGCGGCCCGCGCACCGAAGTCGTTCCCTTCTCGCGGCTCCTTCGTGTTCCTGCATTCCTTACGCTCATCATCAGCGGAATTCTGATCACATTCGCGAGCGTCGCGTTCATCACGTGGGGAACCGACTTCGTCGTTCGCTACAAAGACTTCAGCCTGCGCGAAGCCGGAATCTCACTCGGTCCCGCGCTGCTCGTCTCCGCGCTGCTCGGTGTGCTCGGCGGAGGATTCATCGCCGACATGCTCCAGAAGCGCTTTCCATATGGACGCATTCTCACCGTTGCTTGCGGATTCCTTCTCGCCGCTCCATTCGTATTGTGGGCAATCGCCAGCGACCAAAAGCATCACGTCATCGGCGCATTCTTCATCGCGGGATTCTTCATGTCGTGGTATCACGGTCCGGTTACGGCAGTGATTCACGATATGATGCCGCGGCGCGCGCATGCTTCTTCCGTCGGCGTCTACATGTTCGCGACGCAACTCTTCGGTGGAATTCTCGGTCCGTATGTTGTGGGCAGAGTGGATGATGCTGCAGATCTAGTCGTTGGCCTTCAGCTCGCGGTGCTGGTGATGGTCGCGGGCGCTCTGCTGATGTTCCTGGTGATGTACTTCATTCGCCGCGATGGACTTTGCCATCCGGAAATGGACGCTTTCCGCGCGGAAGTCGGCGACTGATCTCTCGACTCGAAAGCAAATCAACGCTGACTTTTTTTGAAATCCGCGATTGTCGCTATCGAATTACGCGACTCGCTTGGGTGAGAAAAAAACTCTACTTGATGCCGATCGCGTCGATCAGCCGCGTAACATCCTCGGGAAACGCATCATAGAGCGGACGCACATCGTCCTGCTCCAGCCGCTCGCGCAAATACTCCGCAGCGATGAAACTCGCTTCGCGATCGGTCAGATCGCGTCCGGTTTTGTCGCGAAACGCAACGAACGCCGTGTGCGCCAGCCCAACCACTTGCGCTTCACCGTTCACATAAAATTTTGTGTCGATCGTGTCCGCGTGCCGCGTCGCGATTCCGTTCCACATGTGCGAAAAGCGGCAGACAAATTTTTCAGTGGTGAGCTTCGACTCGACATCGAATTCGCCGACAAATGTGCTCATCGCGCCGTTGTTCGGCAGCATCGGCCGAGCCGTCGCGTTGCTCTCGTGTTGCTTAATATCCGTCGTGGTCACTCTTACTCCCTCACGCCTCTTCAGCGTTTCTTTCTCGGCTTGGCGCTCGTCCGGATGGACTTTCAGCGAACGCATCGTGGAATCGATGAGTTCGTCGGTCGCGTCCGCCGACCTTCTTCCGGCCTTTGACGACCTGCCCGTTTCAACGGACTGCGGCGGCTGCGGTATCCACATGAGTGTAGCTCTGTATGGCGGCTCCAACACCAGCGCCACTGGGGACACGGAAGCCCTGGTCGAGCAAAGTCTTTTCCAACGCGGCCAAGAATAACAGAACGAACGGCTTTTGGCTGCAATGGCCCATCAATCCAACGCGCCAAATCTTGGCTTTCAGCGGCCCGAGCCCGCCGGCGATCTCGATGTTGAATTCATCGAGCAGCTGGTTCCGAACCTTCACATCGTCAACCCCGGCCGGAATCATTACCGCGGTTACCGTCGGCAGGCGATCCTTCGGATTCTTGACGAGCATCTCGAGGCCCATCGCTTCCAGCCCGGCGATCAGCGCAAGCTGGTTTACGCGGTGGCGTTCCCAACGTCCTTCTAACGTTTCTTCGAGCACGATGCGCATCGCTTCGCGCAACGCAAAAATCAGCGAAATGGGCGGCGTGTGATGATAGAGACGATCCTTGCCCCAATAATTCATCGCGGTGGTGAGATCGAAATACCAGCTCTGCACTTTCGTCTTGCGCGTGCGAAACACTTCTTCCGCGCGCGGGCTCACTGTGATCGGCGACATTCCCGGAGGCGCGCTGATCGCCTTTTGCGTCCCGCTAAAGCAAATATCGATTCGCTGTTTGTCTACGTTGATGGGCACCGCTGCGAGCGACGCAACCGTGTCGACGATCAGCAGTGCGCCGAGTTCGTCCGCAACCTGCCGGAAACTATCGAGATCGGTCACGACACCCGACGAAGTCTCGCCGTGCGCGAGTCCCACCATCTTGATCTTGCGGCCTTTACCGGCGCGGCGCACATCTTCGGCATCGACTGGCTTGCCGTACGGCGCTTCGACCTTCGTCACTTTGGCCGGGGTAACACCCGCGATCACTGCCATGCGATCCGAAAATGTCCCGTTGACCGCGATAATGGCTTCGTCGCCCTCTTCCAGCGTGTTCACGACGCTGGCTTCGATCCCGCCAGAACCCGACGCCGACAGCGGCATCGTGATCCGATTCTCGGTCTGAAAGATATGGCGGAGCATCACCTGGACATCGTCCATGCATCCGCGGAACCACGGATCGACGTGTCCGACCAGCGGCGTAGCCAGCGCCCGGTAGACCCGCGGGTCCATCGAAGACGGGCCGGGCGTGAGCATAAGTCGATTGGGAGGAGTAAGTTCGCCGATCTGGGGGTGCTTGCTCATGTTTTATGCCTCAAGAAACGCGGGCCTAATTTTCCCCCAGCGGAACGTCCCCTCGCAACGGACAAATTGGAACCGCTTGCGCGGCTCCGAGCCAAAACGGGACTCAGACCCACCCCCCTCCCTGTTTTTGCGTAAGGATGTGATTCTATGGCAGTTAGACGGAACAAATGTGCAAGGATGTGATTCTAAACCGTTTATCGTGTTGCGGAGTAAGCCGGAACTGGTGGAGTTCGGGTGGGAGAGGTTGCTACGGCGGGATCGTTCGAACGTAGTTGCACTTAACACAACTTTGTATATCACAATGCTGGTACCTTGTCAATATGTTACTCTACGATAACTCTAAAACTGGCGCAGCTCGTGCGAACCGATAGAGAGCCTCGCGACCCCTTGATGCGAGCGAGGGATTGCGCCGCGATTACGGATTCACCACGCGGGAGCGAACCATGAAAACTCACGTCGAACCGCCGGCCTACGCGATCGGCTGGAAGTCCGCAGACGGAACCCCGCTAATGCCCGAAAACGCGTCCGTCATCAAGTTTCGTTCCGAGCTCTACGCCGAAATCCTGCGATG
>DATAMU010000929.1:0-3555 GCA_036266605.1 Candidatus Acidiferrum sp.
AAAAAAGTACCGGGGGGGAGGGTGCGGCTCCGAAAATCCAATCACACGACCGCAAGCGAATCAGAAACTCGCAAATTTATCGATTAGAAGTGAAGTCAAACACGCGAGAAAACGAACCACATTTTATGAAACCAACTGCCCAATCGCGCGAGCCTGTTCGCGCAGCTCGGGAAGAAATCGCGAAGAAAGCTCATCGAGCGAAACGCGCGAAGCCAATGCGCCAACTCCGAGCGATCCCGCAACATGCCCATCCTTCGACACGATCGGCACAGCGATCGCGCGAATGCCGGCTTCGAGCTCTTCGTCGATCACGGAAAATCCCTGCTCGCGCACGCGGCGAACATCGCGCGACAAAACTTCGCGCGACACGATCGTTTTCGCAGTCAGCGCCTTCAGCTCGATCCGCTCGAGATGCGCAGCGAGTTGCTCTTCCGCGAGCGCGGCAAGCAGCACGCGACCCGCGGCCGTGCAATGCACCGGCAACCGGCTTCCCGTCGCCACGTCGAGCGACATCAATCCGCGTCGCACCGCGCCTGCGACGCACAAAACTTCATCGCCATCGAGCACGCACACGGAACTCGATTCACCCAATTCGTCCGTGATTTTTTGCACGACAGGTTGCGACACCGTCGCGAGCGAATCCGACGAAAGATACGACATGCCGAGATGCAGCACCCGATGACGCAATCGATATTTACGTCCGTTCGATTCGATGTAGCCGAGCAATTCCAGCGTGATCAGCAAACGACGAACGGCAGCACGCGACAACTCCGTCGTGCGCGCGATGTCCGCGATCGACAATCCTTGCTGCCGCCCATCGAACGCTTCGATAACGCGCAAACCACGCGCGAGCGACAACACGAAATCCGGATTGCCTTCATGTACGGCGAGATCAGCGCCCCAGCGCGTGCGGAACCGCGAGACCGCCGCAAGATCGCTGCTTGCTGTTCCTGCAACATTCTTCGGCGGAATTGGGCCTTCCACGGTGATTTGCGGTGATGCCGCTGACGTAGACATTTGGAGTCCAACTCGAGATTTCGAGGTAAGAACGAGAATAGCGCCCGCGATGGCGAATCAATGGTGAAAGTTTTCGATGTGACGGATGGAGAATTTTGACCGAAGCAGCACTTCATTCCTACCCATCCCCCGGATCATCGGCCGAATTCGGATCGCTTCAGTGTAAAACTCCGCATGGCTCAGCAGGGATTCGGCGCTTTCGGGACCACAGACTCGCGTCGTCTCAGCTCCAGATTTGTCTCGCGGTATCAACGACCAACTTCAGCTTCGCCCACTGTTGAGATTCGTTGAGGAGATTACCTTCAGCGGTCGAAGCGAAACCGCATTGGGGACTGATCGCCAGATTCTCCAGCGGAACGAATCGCGCGGCTTCCTCAACGCGTCGTGCGAGATTGTCGGCGGATTCAAGTTGCGCAAGCTTCGAGCTGATCAGTCCGAGTACGACACTTTTTCCCTTGGGTACGAATCGCAGCGGCTCGAAGGTGCCGGAGCGATCGTCGTCGTATTCGAGCAGGAAGCGATCAACTTCGAGCGTGCCGAATAGCTTCTCCGCGATTGCGTCGTATCCGCCTTCGGCATACCAGTGACTGCGATTGTTGCCGCGGCAAAGATGGATTGCGTGCGTCACGCCATCGCGCCGCGCGGCGCGAAAGCAAGCGTTGTCGGCTCTGACCGCTTCGTCGAGCGCGGCATCGGGGTCGAGCTGCATTTCCGCGCGAATCCATTCGCGCCACTTCGGATCCATGTAATAGCTGTAACGCGGCGCATCGATTTGTATGTAGCTGACACCTTCGCTCGCAAGTTGCGCAAGATCCGACTTCATGATTTCAACGATGGACCAAAGCAGTTCAGAGCGATCTTTGTACACGGCGTCGGTGATGCCTGCCTTGAACGCGATCGCCGGAAACTGCGTCGCGCTCGGCAGCGTCATCTTGATTTTGCCGGGACAATTCGCCTTCAGAAATGGAAGCTCGTGGCCTGTGAGCGGTCGAAGCTGTCGCAATTTTCTTGTGACAATGCCTGCGACGCTGCTCACCGCTGAGGTTTTTGATTTCGCTTGGCCCGCTTGCCAGGTGCGTGCGACTGCGTCACCGAGATCGAATCCATCGACGGCGTCGGTGAAATCGCTCATGAAATTGCGGCGGCGCAGCTCGCCGTCGGTAAAAATGTCGAAGCCGAGCTCTTTTTGTTTTGTGAGGACGCGTCGAATGTGCGCGTCTTCAAGCACGCGCAAGCGTTGCGCAGCGCCGTCGCTTTGGTCGTGTCGCGCAGCGAGCAAATCTGCGGGACGCAACAAGCTTCCAACGTGATCGGCGCGAAACGATGCGGACATCTTTTGTCCTTAACCTGAAACACGACGGAATCAAGCCGTCGTGGTCGCCTTAACCACGACCGGCTTCACTGTCGCGCTTCCATGGAATCAGAAACACGAGGCGAAGCGCAAAGCGCACCAGCTCGGGACGGGCAATCAGCGCGCCGAGCAGAGTTCCGGTCGTATTGCTCATGACATCCGTCAAACTCGAATCGCGCAGCGGAATGTAGTATTGCAACGATTCAACGAACAGACTGAGCAATCCTCCCACTACCGTGGCAATCAGAATCGCTTGCCCGCGCGAACGGGACAGAGCAAAAAATCCACAGAGTACGAACCCAAACGGCATGAACCCGAGGATATTTGCGATCACATCCCCTCGCCAACTCGGTGACCAATCGAACTCCTCGATCGGCGACGCAAGCAACGGCTTGTGAGGAATAGAAAAGCGCACAGGAATCTGCAACGGCGGCCCAGACGAGATTTGGCTGTGGGCGACATTGCCGGACCGCTCGCTGAAATCGTAGCGCGCCAGAATGTGACTTGGGCTTTCCCCTTCCTTGATAGAGGAAGGCAAGCTGCCGCTCCAAGCGGCATAGTGCGCTGCCGCTTGATCCGCTGAAATTTCCTGGTCGTAAATCGCGAGGTATCTGAACTGACCATGCCACACCTGAAAGTTCGACGGTGATGTCCCCAGTACCAGCTTGCGGTACAAATCAGCAAGATGAATCCGAAAGTGCGGATTGTTCCGCGAGAGCTTTCCATTGACGTAGACCGTTGTCCCGCGCGAACCAGAACTAATCGTCAGGAGCACAATCTGCTTCGCGCGCATGACACCGTCAATCTCGAAGTCCACAAGCTTCGGCCCACGTCCTTTTTGCGGCGTTGATTTGTAGACCAAAAGGGATTCGCGCCATTGACGAAGAAAAACAGCATCGAGATTGTCGTCGGATGAGAACGTCAGGAAATTGCCTTCATCATCGCCTTTAAAAGGAAGGAGATAAGTTTCGATTGCACACGCGTCGTCCGGCGGAGCCGAGTGCGCCACCGGTCTCAGCGGATCTTTGCTGAAAACGATTGCGGATCCTCCGAACCGAAGCCCGTTCGCATCGGGCAGCCAAGAGACATCGTTGCGCGGATGCGGATTGAACGGCCGCAACGTCGCCCACATCAGAGCGAGCGCAGCCAGGACGCAGAGGACAGCGAGAGGCCTTCGTTCCGGAGGA
>DATAMU010000930.1:0-1866 GCA_036266605.1 Candidatus Acidiferrum sp.
CGAAGGGTTTTACCGGCGTAACGAACAATTGCTCGAGAGTACCGCGCTCCTTTTCGCGCACGATCGAAAATGCGGTGAGAAACGTCGTGACGTTCAGAAGCATGATCGCGGTCAGGCCCGGCAAGAAAAAATTGGGTGAGCGCGAATCGGGATTGAAGAGCATTTTCGGCCGCATCTCGACGGCCATCACATTGCGATCTTGCAACACCCGCTTCAGCGATTCCTGCAAACCGATCGCATTGGCGACGTTGATCGCTTGTCCGGCAACCGATGAATCGGAGCCGTCGATGAGCACCAACACTTGTGCGCTCATACCGTGCAGTAGCTTGTCGGAATAATCGACGGGCACTTTGATTCCCACGCGTGCCTTGCCCGCCACGATGATGTCGTTCATCTCGTGATCCGTTTGCACGTAACGCATGACGTAGAACGTGTCGGAGTTCTTGAGCTGGTCGATGAGTTCGCGGCTCTCGCGGCGTCCGTCCGCGTTATAAACGACGGTCGGGATGTGGCGGATGTTGGTGTCGATGCCGAAACCGAGCAGAAACATCTGCATCAGCGGCATCGTCAGCGAAAAAAACAGCGTCCCGGCGTCGCGCCGGATGTGCAGCGCTTCTTTATAAAATACCGCGCCGAAGCCGCGAAAAATATCACGCACGTTCGGCCTCCAGCTTTGCCTGGTGCTTGTAGGTCAGCTCGACGAAAACATCTTCAAGGCTCGCGGCGAGCGGGCGGATTTCGGCGACTGCGATGCCTTGCTTGAGCAGCTTGTCCTGCAATTCGTGCAGATCGGTGTGGTCGTCGATCAGCGCGTGGATCGACTGGCCAAAAATCGTGGCGCTGCGAATTCCAGGCATCTGGCGCGCGATTCGCAGCGCACGCGTAACTTGCGCCGTCGTGATTTCAATTCGAATCGTTCCTTCAGGCCGCACTTCGGGAAGCTCGCGCAACGAATCAGGCGTGCCGTCCGCGATCAGCTTACCGTAATAAATGTAAGCGACATGGCTGCACCGCTCCGCTTCGTCCATGTAGTGCGTCGTGACGAAAAACGTGATGCCGTGGCCCGAGAGTTCGAACAGCAAATCCCAAAGTTGTCTGCGCGCGACCGGATCGATGCCTGCTGTCGGCTCATCAAGAAAAAGCAGCTTCGGTTCGTGCAGCATCGCGCAGCCCAGCGCCAGCCGCTGCTTCCACCCGCCCGAGAGTTTTCCCGCCAGCCGATCGAGATACGGCCCGAGTCCGTTCAACTCAATGATTTCGTTCATCCGTCGCTTCAGCCGATCGGCGGGCAAGCTGTAGATGCGGCCGTAAAACGTGAGATTTTCGTTCACCGTAAGATCGTCGTAGAGGCTAAATTTCTGCGACATATATCCGATGCGTTCGCGCACCTCTTCCGCGTGCGTTCGAACGTCAAGCCCTTCCACTTGCGCCGCACCGCTAGTGAGGGGCAGCAGGCCCGTCAGCATTTTGATGACGGTCGTCTTGCCGCTGCCGTTCGGCCCGAGAAAACCAAAAATCTCGCCACGCTTCACTTCGAAGCTAACGTCATTCACAGCCGTGAATTGCCCGAATGTCCGCTTGAGATGTTCGGCGGATATCGCGACTTCAGTAGGGGGATATGGATTGCCCGGAACCATCGCTCAGCTCGCCGCCTTCAATTTCACGTCGGCAGCCATGCCGGCACGCACGCGGTTCGAAGGATCGTCGATCCGAACCTTCACGCCAAAAACTTGATGCACCCGTTCTTCGCGCGTCTGCACATTTCGCGGCAAAAATTCCGCCTGCTGATTGATCTGTTCCACGACGCCATCGAAAACCGTCTTCGCAAACGAATCGACGCGAACTTCCGCCTTCTGCCCCAGCGTT
>DATAMU010000931.1:0-8546 GCA_036266605.1 Candidatus Acidiferrum sp.
ACCCCATGCTTCACCAGCAGCAATACCGTCAGTCCGTTTTTCAACACGATTTTCTCGTGCGGCGGCATGCGCAGATTTTCCGCCCGAAGAGGCGTGAACGACCCGATGGCCAGCGTTGCCGTCAAGATCGCGGCCACCAGCTGACTCAACACGACGACTCGGCGTGTGCGAGCGATTCTCATTGTGCCGCCTTCTTGGCTTCTTCAGGAAGCAGCGTCGCCACAGTGCGATTGTTTGCACCGAAATACGCGTTCGCCACGCGAAGAATGTCTTCCTTGCTCACCGCCGAGTAATTCTTCGCCGCATCGAACAGCTTGCTGTAATCGCCGAAGAACACCTCGTACGTCCCGATCGTGTTCGCGCGGCCGCTGATCGTTCGCATCTGGCGATAGAACTCGACAAGGCGAATATTTTTCGCTTTTTCGAGTTCCTTGTCGCTCACCGGCGCGTTCGCGAGGCGCTCAAGCTCTTCATAGATCGACTTCTCACACTTGACGGGATCGATTCCCTGCTTGGGCTGCGCGACGACCTCCAGCATCGTCGGATCGAATGCGGGTTCGGCCTGCGCCGAAACATCGAGCGCAATTTGATCCTTGTCCACGAGCCGCTGATACATGCGCGAACTTTCGCCCTGAAACAGAATCGTGCGCATCACGTTGAGTGCGTAAAAATCCGCGTTGTCTGTCTTCGGGACGTGGTAGCCAATCATCAAAAGCGGCAATTGCGCCTGTTTGTGCACGACCAGCCGGCGCTCGCCGATTTGCTCCGGCTCAACGGTCGTGACCGGCGGTGGTGGGTCATGCGTTGGAATCGGCTCGATGTACGTCTCACACAACTTGAAAATTTCTTCGGGCGAAACGTCACCGACGACGACCATCGTCGCGTTGTTTGGCGCGTAGCCCATCTCGAAATGGTGCTTCAGATCGGCCATCGTCCAATGTTCGATGTCGCTCATCCATCCGACCACCGGCCACTGATAGGGATGCGCGATGAACGAAGTCGCCCAAAGCTGCTCGTCGAGCACGCCGCCGTTTTCGTTATCGACGCTCAGGCGTCGCTCTGACGCAACGACTTCGCGCTCGGACTTGATCTTTGCCGGATCAAAACTCAAATCACGAATGCGATCCGACTCAATGTCATAAATCAGCGGTAGCGCCGAGCGCGGAAACCAATCCTGATACACGGTGACGTCGCGCGTCGTATACGCATTGTTCGAACCGCCATTCGCTTCCATTACTTTGTCGAGTTCGCCCGGTCCATATTTTTTGGCGCCGTTGAACATCATGTGCTCGAAAAAGTGTGAGATGCCGGTCGTGCCGGGCCGCTCGTTCCGCGATCCGATGCGATAGAAAATGTAGAGCGCAATATTCGGAATGTTGTGATCGGTCTGCACCAGCACCTTCATTCCGTTTTTCAACGTTCGCGTTGCGACCGGAAACTCCTGCTGTTGCTGTGCGAAGGCAACCGTCGCCGTGCCGAACAAAAACAACGCCGCACACAAAATCGCCGGCGCGAAAAGATTTCTCTTCACCTTTTTCATGAACCGTCCTTACGAGGAACACCCATGTGAAACGTACGGCCGCGTGTAAAAGTTCAGCGAAACGCACCCTTCGCCGCCGAACCCTGCCGCGCAGGTATTCTAGACTCGAAACGCACGTTTTTCG
Source organism: Candidatus Acidiferrum sp. (assembly GCA_036266605.1). Lineage (GTDB taxonomy): Bacteria > Acidobacteriota > Terriglobia > Acidiferrales > UBA7541 > Acidiferrum. The sequence goes on from DATAMU010000931.1 coordinate 1,665, forward strand.
TTGCTCACTATTTCGTCGCGGCCACACCGCTCGATCCGGCGCCCGATTCGCTGGCGCTTTTCGCTGCGTTAGACAACAGCGCAAACACGCGCACAGGGCCGCCGGAGCCGCCCTCCAGCTTGATCGGCGCGACGATCAAAAAGGCGCCAGTCTCCGGAAGCCCGCTCAGATCACGGAGATTTTCGAGATTGTAGATTCCGGCGCCGAGTCCGAGGTGATGCACGGGATAATCCGACGACGCGCCGTAATCGACGCTCAGCGTGTCGCAGCCGAGCCCGCTGATTTTGCGATCGATCAGTACTTTAACCGCTTCCGCCGAAAAACCGGGAAAATGCATTTTGCCTAGCGCGTCCTGATTGCGATATCGCTTCACATCTGGCCAACGCGACGGCCAACCCGTACGCAGCAGCACGATCGCACCTGCCGGGATTTTTCCGTGGCGCGATTCCCACGCTGCGACGTGCGCAGCATCGACCGAATAATCCGCGTTCTTCGCGCTCTCGCTTTGAACATCCATCACGACAGCGGGCCCAAAAAATTGTTTCACCGGAATTTTGTCAACGGGAGTAGTCCCCGGCGGAAAGTGAATGGGTGCGTCGAGATGTGTGCCGTAATGTTCGAGCATCCAGAAGCTGCGGGTGAAGATGCCGTCCTTCGCAACGGTCGCGTTGTCCTTGGCCTCAAAAAATTTCCCATCGCCCGGCCAAGGCACAAGCTTGTCGTTGATTGCGTAGGTGAGATCAATGACCTGCGTCTTGCCGTCGGCGATGCCGGCTAGCAGCTCATCATGTGGCGTGTTTTGTCCGAAGAGTGACATCGCAGCCAGGAAGGAAACGCTGAGCAGACCAAAAACAATTGGGAACAACTTCACGCCGCACCCCCCACTCGACTTTTGGGAAACCGTGCAGCGAACGGATCGCTGTGCGAGCTCGTACCAATCGCGCGAACCGTCTTTCGCGCAACAACTAGGGCAGCGGTATGCCCGGCGTCGCTACAATCCCCGCCATCCGCAGAATCTCCTGATATTCGACGTCGGTGATCGGTGAAATCAGCAGGCGCACATTTTTGAGCAGCTTCATTTTCTTCAGCGCGCTGTTTGCCCGCATCTCGACCAACGTCACCTGCCGCGGCAAACGGTCAAACGCCCGCAGGTCGGCGACAAAGTTTTTCCCTTTGGAATCATAGGGATCCGCGTAGGGATCGCGCGTCACTTCGGCAATCGAATAGAGCGAACGCTCGGGAGCGGAGTGGTAGCACAGCACCCGATCACCCTTGCGCACCTGTTTCAGCGCCCGGACAGCATCCTGCTTGCCCATAGCGCCGTGCCACATCTCCTTGCCCTTCACAAACAAGGTGTCCCAATGGTAGTGGTGCGGGTCTGCGCTGAAAATCCAGTAGTGTCTTTGAGGAGTCGGAAGCGCCATCGATTATTAGAGTCGGTCGAGTCGGCACTATACACAGGAGACCGAGAAAAGCGAAACAAAATGTGAGGGTTAGGCGAGACGGATGCTGAGGAAAACAGGATTTTGAAGGATCGGGTGGCAGCCGGCCCCTTTGGCCGATGCTAAGCTATTGCTGTGTAATGGCTTAGGTGCGTTGACATCATCCCAAATCGACGAAAACTTCACCTGCTCGCAGCTCCGTTGGATAGCAAGCTACACCCACGACCGGGTTCTGCACCGACTTCCCACTGGTCACGTCGAACTGCCACGCATGCCAGGGGCATGTAACAATTTTACCCTCGAGCATGCCCTCACCCAGCGGACCGCCCCGGTGCAGGCAGGTATTGTTGATGGCGTGATAGGTTCCACCCACATTCGCCACTGCCACGGCCGTGCCTCCGACATTCACTTCCTTGATCGCCCCGACTGCAATTTCGCTCGCCGCCGCCGCTCGTACAAACGCCATTTCTGCGTCTCCTAAAATCGGCGCGAGTATAGTGCCCGGCCTCGGTGGAGTCAAAACGAGCGGGACGCAGTACACGATTCCCGAAATGGAACTGGAACCGCGTTCAACCGTACAACCGTGAGCTCAACGAGCATGCAAAGTAAAAGAAGTCTAACCAATCGAATGATTTGGAAGGCGCCGCACGACTTTTTTTGGTTCTAGGCTTGCACCTCTCGCTGTCGCGTACCTCGCGATGCTCACTCTCGCTCTCAAATCTCTGCGCCAAACTCGAAGCGTCACACGCTCAGCCGAAATTCTCTCCCGCGGCTTGTCATACCACCAATCCGGGAATCTCGTCGAAGCCGAAGCATGCTATCGCAAGATACTGCAAGCGGAACCGGATCACCCCGAAGCCCTGCACCTGCTGGGCGTCGCCGCTCAGCAGAATGGGGACTACGTTCAAGCCGAGCGATTCATTCGTTCCGCGATCGCTCGCAATCCGGGCGCCGCCGATTATCACAACAATCTCGGCAACACGTATCGGCTGCAAAGGGACACAGACCGCGCCATCGCAACGTATCGCCAAGCGATCGCGCTCGATGCCGATCACCTCGAAGCCTTGCATAGTCTTGGGAACTTGCTCGCGGAACGCGGCGAATTCGCCGAAGCTGAAAAATATTTTCTCGACGTGTTGCGCTTGCGGCCAGACCATTCCGACGCCCACTACAATTTCGGCAACGCGAAGTTGAATCAATGCGATACGCACGCCGCGATCGAGCATTACCGCAGAGCGATCGAACTACAACCCGATTGCGCGGCCTATCACTTCAATCTCGCGCACGCGTTGCAGCGCCTCAGCCAATTCCCCGAAGCCGCCGCTGAATACGAGCGCGTCCTCCGCATCACTCCCGACGATTTCGAAGCGACGTATAACCTCGGGATCGTCCTCCACGAACAGAAAGAATTCGCCCAGGCCGCCGATGCCTTTCGCCGCGCGCTCAATCTAAAACCAGATCTACCGCAAGGGATGAGCAATCTCGCTGCTGCCCTGCAAGGGCTCGACGACTACGACGGCGCCGCCGACTTGCTCCGCCGCGCGCTCGAACTCAATCCGAACTTCGCCGAAGCTCACGGCAATTGGGGCGGTCACCTTTGGCGGCAGGGCGATCTGGTCGGCGCCAGGAAGTCGTGCCGACGCGCCATCGAACTCAATCCAAATTTGCCCGGTGCGCACGGAAATCTCGGCCACGTTCTCTTCGATGAAGGAGATTATCGTGGCGCGCTCGATTGCTACGACCATGCACTCGCTCTAAAGCCAGACTTCATCAACGTCGCAGCAACCTGCCTGCAATCGCCAGGAACCGCGAATCGTCCATGGCAACGCGGCGATCTTCTCAAGGCATTCGACGCCTGCCATCGCGGCGACCTCAAATTCGCAACCGGCGAATACTGCCGCGCCCTCGCCACCAAATCGAATTGCGTCGAGCTTCTTTACTACGTCGGCCTGCTCCATCTAGTCCACGGTGAATTCGCCGCCGGCTGGCACAACTACGAATGCCGCTGGCAAACCAAGATGTTGCGCAACGCGCGCCGCAACTTTCCCGAGCCGCAGTGGCTCGGCGAGTCCATCGACGGCGCTCGCATTTTGCTCCATGCCGAGCAGGGACTCGGCGACACGCTGCAATTCGTTCGTTACGTGCCGATGGTGGCCGCGAGCGGCGCCAAAGTGATTCTCGAAGTTCCGGGCGAACTTCGCCGCCTGATTGAGAACACGATGAGCACAGGCGCGGTGCAAATTGTCACGCGCGGCTGCAATCTCCCTGAATTCGACTGGCAGAGTCCGCTGCTTTCGCTGCCGCTCGTTTTTCACACCGATCTCGCTTCCATTCCCGCGTCGATTCCATACCTGCAAGCCGATCCACAACTCATTCGCGAATTCGCCCAACACCTCGCATCGCATTGCGCCAACACAGGACTGCGCGTCGGCGTCGTTTGGTCGGGCAGCCCGCGGCACACGCGCGACCGCCAGCGCTCGATTCCTCTCGCGCAAATTTCCGCTCTCACCGAAATTCCCAGCGCGACTTTCTATTCGCTGCAAAAAGGCCCGGCAGCAAGAGACCTGCTCGACATGCCGATAGATATGAACCTCGTCGATCTCTCCACCCATCTCAACGATTTCGCCGACACCGCAGCCGCACTTGCCAACCTCGACTTGATCATCACCGTGGACACCGCCGTCGCGCATCTCGCGGGCGCGCTCGGCAAGCCTGTGTGGATTCTATTGACCCATAATCCCGACTGGCGCTGGCTTCTCGATCGCGACGACAGTCCGTGGTATCCGACAGCGCGCCTCTTTCGCCAAAACGTCGCGGAAGATTGGTCCTCCGTCATCAAGCGCGTTCACAACGAACTGCAACAACTCGCCGCAACGCCAACCCAATCACCGAAATGTTCATGATCGTCAATCCCCAGCCGCGCGACTGCAAAATCTGCGGCGCACCCAGCCCGCTTTTCGGCGTCGTCGATTTTCACAAAAGTTGCATCGAGGCTCAGGGCCAACGCCTGCCGCTCTCCGGGCGCCCGATCTACTATCGGCGCTGCACGGCTTGCGGCTTCGCATTCACCGACGAATTCGACGATTGGTCCGCCGAAGCTTTCCTCGCGCACATCTATAACTCGAGCTACATCCACATCGATCCCGACTACGCTTCCGCGCGCCCGGTGAGCAACGCCACTGTCATCGCCGACACACTTCGCGCAGCGCGCGATTCCATCGCGATTCTCGATTTCGGCGGCGGCAACGGCGTCTTCGCCAGCCATCTCGTCTCACAAGGGTTCAGCGCCACGACGTACGATCCGTTTTCCGGATTCAACGAACGCCCAACGCGCCGGTTCGATGTCATTACCTGCTTCGAGGTAATGGAGCACACGCCGTTCCCAGCGCGCACCGCCGCGGAAATGTGCGAGCTGCTCGCCGACGAAGGCATCATTTTGTTTTCGACGCTGACGCAGCCCGCCGACTTCGATCAGCAGCGGCTGCATTGGTGGTATGCCGGGCCCCGCAACGGCCACGTTTCTCTTTACTCGCGCGAATCGCTCACGATTCTGTTTCAGCGGCTAGGCCTGAATTTATTTTCGATTTCCGAGCTCGTTCACGTCGCCTATCGCAAGCTGCCGTCATTCGCCGCACACCTCGTCCACGAGGGCCATTCCTGAACTATCTGTCTATTCCGCCGGCGGCTGCCACAACTCCACGCGATTTCCTTCGGGATCGGTAATCCATCCAAACTTCCCGTATTCCGAATCGTCCACCTTCGGATCAACGGCCACTCCGGCGGCGCGTAATTTTTGCAGCAAACCGTCTAGATCATCCACCTGTAGATTCAGCATCGCCGGCTGCGTCAGCGGAAAATAGTCCGACGTCTTTTTGAAGAACGTCACCAGCGAGTACGCGCGCGCATCTTCCTTCTGAAACATGATGAACCCGCCTTCGGCGTTCACTCCCAGGTTCGCCGCGTACCACGCATACAAAGTTTTTGGATCGTTCGCACGCAAGAATGCTCCGCCCAGTCCGGTCACCTTCGCCATGTATCCTCCTAGTTGGATATTTTTGTCAGGTGCTGATGCCGCTCCATCATCCAGTCCGAAATCGCCGCATCGACTTCCTTCAACTTGCCCGCAAAAAAGTGATCGACCCCAGGCACAATCACAAACTCTTTCTCTCCCGGCAACGAATTGACCAGCGCTTCGACTCTTTTTACGTCGCCGAATTCATCGTTCTCTCCGTGCACGAATAGTTTCGGCTTCGCGCAATCGTGCAAAAACGAAAAATCGGTGTTGTTCACCGGGGTGCCGAGCCCGATGCATTCCGCCACCCGCTCGTCTTTGCACCCAACGCGCAGTCCGACGAAGCACCCGAAACTAAATCCCGCGACCAAAAGGGGCGTGCCAGGAAATTCGGACGCCAGAAAATCGAGCGCAGCCGTTACATCCCCGCGTTCGCCGCGCCCGCGATCGTGCGTGCCCGCGCTCATGCCGGTGCCACGAAAATTGAATCGCAGCACCGCCAGGCCCAGCGAATCGAGTGATTTCGCAGCTTGGTATACCACTTTATTGTGCATTGTCCCACCGAACAGCGGATGCGGATGACACACTACCGCCGCGATCGGTGGAGACACGTCTCCCTCAGGCTTCCAGAGGATCGCTTCAAGACGACCGTCCGGCCCATTCAAAAATAAATTTCGCGATTCGTGACCCATTGAAGTTCCCAGCGAGATAGCCAGCCCGCGCGGCCGACCCGCCGCGAGACGCTACAACGATAGTCAATTTTGCCGGAATTGAAAAATCGGAAACGCACTAGAACTGGAAGGCAAACTGCTGCGTCCTGCAGACCGCAACCTGCAATTCCGCAACGTCGGGTTCGCTCTCGACACGAACGACCCGAAGCAGCGATTCCGTCACGCCGAGCCACGGCGAAGTTGCCGTACTCTCAAACGATACGATCAGGAATTCTCCGCGCGTGTATTCGCGATTGCTGCGAAACTTCAGCCCGTCGCCCGAACAATCCACCGTCATCGTCTCTTCAAACCACGGCATTTGTTCGGTCCGCACACGCACTGGAACCATGAACGGACGCCGCGGCGTCAGACGCCGCTCGACATCGCGCAACGGCACAATCGCATGGGATGACGCTGCTTGCCGTCTCGGAACAATTTCAAATCGCAACGCAAGCATCGTCGAGAATTCTCGCGCCAATGCAACTTCGGCTACGTTCGGCGTAGTCGCGGTTTCCGATTGGCTCAGGGTGTGGGCACCCGAAATTTCTCGCTCGGCCGCAACAGCGGCTGCTTCGGTCGCAGACGGCGATCGAAAAACGCCGGGAACGTGTTCGCCGTGATGTCCGTTTCCATTCCCGTTGCCGTTGCCGTTGCCGTTCTTGTGACCGTTGCTATTCCCGCCGTGACCGTTGGCACCGTTTCCGTTTTTGTGATAACC